>BEHW01000093.1 GCA_002898675.1 bacterium HR20 | reverse complement strand
AGTGTTCGTACTCGGCCCACCAGAACCAAACTCCTACTCACTGAGCGCGGCAGCATCGTACACGCTCTTCAACGGCTTTTCCCGCGAGGCGAGCTACAGCCAGGCGCAGCACGAGCTGTCGGCAGCGAGCATGAGCTATGAACGGACACGCCAGCAGATCATCGTCCAGGTACGGACGCAATACTACGACGTACTCCGCGCGATGCAAACGGTGCGCATTCGCCATGAAAATCTCGAACTGGGCAAACAGGAGCTTGCTCGCGTCCGAGCGCTCTACGATGCCGGGCGTGTCCCGATTACCACTGTCTATGCGCAGGAAGCCGATCTTGGTACGCGTGAGTTAGAGGTACTCACTGCGGAGAACGCTCTCGCTCAAGCGAAAGCAGTGCTCCTTGCGACAATGGGGCAACCGCCTGACATGAACGCTGAGTTTGCGGAATTGTCGGTTCCCACAACCGTCAGCGATAGCGACATAGCAGCGTTTCGGAAAGAGATCGGTTCGCCGCCTGCTGCAGTTGCGACTGCGCTGGAGCGGCGCAGTGACTGGCGCGCTCTCGAAGCACGTATTCGGGCAGCTGATGATGCGGTCTCGATTGCACAAGCAGCCTTTCTGCCTCTTGTGAGCTTGAACAGTGGCTGGTCCTGGTCCAACACGCGGGTGGCACAGTTTGCGGAGTTTGGGCGTTACTTTGTCAGTCTCAGCGTGCAAGTGCCCATCTTCGATAACTTCGGCGCAGCCACGCAGCGGCAGCAAGCAGTCCTCCAGATGGAACAGCGCCAGCTCGACCAGCGCCAACTCGAACTCCAGATTCGCACCGAGGTTCGCCAAGCACTCTTAGAGCTCGATGCTGCGGAAAAGCAGCTCGACATTACCGCGCGTGCCCTCAGAGCTGCCGAGCAAAACTTCAATGCAGCGCGTGAGCGCTTTCAGCTCGGTGCAGGCACGCAACTCGAATACTTGACTGCCTCCAGTCAATTAGTCAATGCACGCATCAATCGCATCACCGCGATCTACGCATATCACGCAGCACGTGCACGAGTCCTCTTTGCCATGGGAATTCTACACTAACCACACGGAGTTTGCACACTATGCCTCAGCCATCGAAGCGTCGCCGGTGGATGATTCTCGCAGTGATCGGCCTTGGAGTTGTTGGTATCGCTGCCATTGCAATCGCCAGCCGCAACTCCAGCGAAGTGATCGAAGTCCGCACCGATACCGTCGCGCTGCGGAGCATTGTGCAGGAAATTTCCGCCAGTGGGAAAATTCAACCCGAAGTCGAGGTGAAAATCTCCTCCGAAGTGAGCGGTGAAATCATCGCGCTGACGGTCAAAGAAGGCGATCGCGTCCGTCGCGGTCAGTTGCTGGTCCGCATTCGTCCCGACCTGCTCCAAACGCAGCTGGAGCAGTTCCGCGCAGCAGTGCGTGCAGCTGAGGTGGGTATCGAGATCGCAAAAGTCGAACTCGACCGCACCGAACGTGAGCTGCGCCGTTCGGCAGAACTCTACGACAAAGGCTTCATCTCGAAGCAGGAATTTGAGACCGCAAAGGCAGCCTACGATCGTGCAGCCGGACAGTACCAATCGGCACTGGCGGAAAAATCCCGTGCGCAGGCAACGCTGCGCCAAGCGGAACTTTCGTTCAATCGCACGGAGATTTACGCACCCATCAGCGGTGTCGTCACCAAGCTCAACGTCGAGATCGGCGAAAAAGTCGTCGGGACTGCACAGATGCAGGGAACTGAGCTGCTCCGAATTGCAAACCTCGATACGATGAACGCAATCGTCGAAGTCAATGAAAACGACGTTGTGCTCATCCATTCAGGCGATACGGCTCGGGTGCGCGTTGATGCATTCCGCGATAGCGTGCTCCTGGGGCGAGTGCTGGAAATCGCCCATTCCCCGCTGGAGAAAGCCATCGGTACGCAGGACGAGGTGGTCAACTTCCAAGTGAAAATTCGTCTCGATAGCCGCGACGATCGGCTCCGGCCCGGCATGACGTGCGTTGCGGACATCCGTACTGCGCGTCGCGACAGTGCCCGTGCAGTGCCGATTGGGGCAGTGACGATCCGCTACGATGCCGATAGTACCGAGCGGAACCGAACCGCCCGCCCGGCACGACCGCCGCAAGTAGCATTTGTCGTCAAGGGCGATCGCGTCGAGCAGCGCATCGTCCAAACTGGGATTAGCGATCGTGACTTTATCGAGATAACCGCAGGGCTTTCACCGGGTGAAGTTGTCGTCTCTGGTCCCTACAGCGCGATTGCGCGTCAGTTGCGGGATGGATCGCGCGTGCGGATCAAACGCTCGCGTTCCACTGCAGGAGAGCAGCGATGAGTCCGCATTCCCCACTGATTCTGCTCGAACAAGTCACGAAAGACTACCGCATGGGAAGCGAGATCGTCCATGCGCTCCGCGGCGTTGACCTTTCGATCGAGCCGAACGAGTACGTCGCGATCATGGGGCCGTCGGGTTCTGGAAAATCCACGCTCATGAACATCCTCGGCTGTTTGGATTGGCCAACCAGCGGCCGCTACATCCTCGATGGGACAGACGTTTCCTCGCTCGATGATGCAGCGCTTGCCCGCATTCGAAATCAGAAAATTGGTTTTGTCTTCCAAACATTCAATTTGCTGCCACGCGCTACAGCGCTCAAGAACGTCGAGCTTCCACTCATCTATGCTGGCATCAGTGCCGACGAACGCCGCCGCCGTGCGCAAGCCGCGCTCGAGAGTGTCGGCTTAGGTGATCGGCTCCGCCACAAACCGCCGGAACTTTCCGGCGGGCAGCGGCAGCGAGTAGCCATCGCGCGCGCACTCGTAACCAACCCTTCGATCATCTTAGCCGATGAGCCGACGGGCAACCTCGACTCGAAAACAGGCGCGGAAATTATGGCGCTCTTCGAACGCATCTGGCGCGAGGGGAATACAGTCATCCTCGTCACGCACGAAGACGACATCGCTCGCTATGCACGCCGAATTATTCGCATTCGCGATGGACGCATTGAATCTGACGCGCCCAACAGCCCCGAAACGGTCGAAGCACTCACCATGCAACAATGATACGGCGTTTGGCAGAATATGCGGACGTCTTCATAAGTGCGCTCGAATCGCTCCGGGCTAATCCATTGCGCTCGCTGCTGACAGCGCTCGGAGTGACGATCGGCGTTGCGTTCGTATCGCTGATGGGCTGGGCGCTCGGCAGTCTCGATGCTGCCTGGGAGTCTACACTTTCGACACTCGGCCAGGATATGCTCTACGTGGACAAGTGGAACTGGGCAGGTGGTGGAAACTGGCGTTCGGTGATGAATCGCAAGAACATCACCATTGACCAAGCCGAAGAAATTGCTCGTCGTGTGCGTGCAGCAAGCATGGTGTACATCAGTGCAGATGCGTGGGGCAAGACTGTTGTCCGTGCTGACAAGAAAGCCAGCGGATTAGTGATCGAGGGAACGATGGCACGCTTTGGGCTTCTGCCGAGCACGACGCTCGCCGAAGGGCGATTTTTCAGCGAGATGGAAGAGCAGCATGCTGCCGCCGTTGCGGTCATCGGCGATGGTGTGCGGTCTGCACTCTTTGGCAATCGCTCGCCGCTGGGAGAAACGATTCGGATCGAAGGGCGGCCATTTGTTGTCGTCGGCGTAATGAACAAGCGTGGCACCCTCTTTACGGACTTTCTCGACCGCACGGTGTACATCCCGCTGCCGGCGTTCTTTGGTCTCTACGGACGCTATAGCCGGAGCGTGACCGTCGCCGTCAAGGCGCGTTCGCCCGAAGAGCTCGGCGAGCTTCGTGACGACCTCCGCGGAATTGTTCGCTCGGTCCGGATGCTCTCGCCAGATGCACCCGATGATTTTGCGATCAACGAAGCGCAGGTGTTCCGCGACCAAGTAGCGAACATTCGCATGGTCATTGGGATGGTCGGCATTGGGCTGACGGCACTGTCGTTTCTGGTTGGTGTCATCGGCATTACGAACGTCATGTTCGTTGCAGTCGTCGAGCGCACCAAAGAAATCGGAATTCGCCGGGCAGTCGGTGCACGTCGTAGCTCGATCCTGGCGCAATTTTTGGCTGAAGCGGCAATGCTCTGCGTTGCAGGAGCGCTGGTGGGCATTGCTTTGGCAGGTGGTCTTATTGCGGTCGCTGCGCTGCTGTTGCGCACGCAGATGGAGTTTCTGCTGCCCTTTGTCCCGCTCAATGTTGTTGCTCTTGCGGTTGGTAGCTCGATTTGCGTCGGCGTCATCGCAGGCTTTGTGCCTGCGCTCCGTGCAGCCAGGCTCGATCCAGTTGAAGCACTGCGCTACGAAGCATGAATCTCCGCGAGTACCTTGTGTCTGCATACGATACGTTCCGCGCACAGCCAGTGCGGACGGTGCTGACGCTCGTTAGCATCGCCATTGGTATCGTCGCGATTGTCGGGGCGGGAAGTGCTGCGACGGCGCTCGAACATGCGCTCACAAGTGAGATTGTCGCATCCGGGAGCTACACGTTCCTCATTCAGCGCAGCCCGAGCATCATCACCAGTGGCGAGCAGTGGCGCCGGTACATGCGCCGCCGCCCGATTTCCTTCTCGCAAGGGATCGAGTACAAACGCCGAATGGAAGGTACGGGTGCATTGGTCTCGCTCTATAGCGTTACCAGTGCGATGACCATCCGTAGCGGTGAGCGGCATACTGACCCCGATGTGACGCTCGTCGGCAGCGATGAAAACTTCTTTGCCTTGCGGAACTATCGGTTTGCACTCGGACGACCGCTCGTTGCCGATGACATCGCCCATGGGCGGATGGTCGCAGTAATCGGCAACGACGTGCGCACCGATCTTTTCCCTGGCACGGAGGATCCGATCGGTAAGGAAATTCAAATTCGCACGCAGCGGTTTACCATCGTCGGCGTACTCGAACCGAAAGGCGGAATTTTCGGGCAGAGCCAGGATAACATGGTCATTGTGCCAATTCCTGTCTTTGTGCGGACGTATGCGGAAGAGTGGATGTACTCGATTTCCATCTTCGTCCGTGCGTCCAGCCAAGCAGCGCTCGAAGAGCTTTTCGATGAGAGCATCGGGGTGATGCGGAGCATTCGCGGTCTCCGGCCGGAGCAAGAGAATGACTTCGAGATTGAGATGCTCGCATCGCTTGCCGACCAGCTCGGCACGTTTCTGCGATTTGTTGGGTTATTCGGAGCGTTCTGTGGGGCGATCGCGTTACTTGCCGCAGGCGTTGGCATCATGAACATCATGCTCATCAGCGTCAAGGAGCGGACGCGAGAAATCGGCGTTCGCAAGGCGCTCGGCGCGACGGTTCGTTCGATCCTCTGGCAGTTTCTCATCGAGGCGGTCGTGCTCAGTCAAGTCGGGGCATTGGGAGGGATTGCTGTTGGGAGTCTGCTCGGCGCTCTGCTCTCGCGTGTTGCTGGGGTGGAGTTTGTGATTCCGTTCGGGTGGGCGATTGGGAGCATCGTAGTCTGCACACTCGTCGGCGTTAGTTTTGGAGCATACCCTGCCTGGCGGGCTGCCAAACTCAGCCCGATCGAGGCACTGCGGTACGAATGAGCATTCACAACGGAGAAGCGTTTGTGCAATCAATCGCACGGCGGATTATCGCGCGCCTTCACCCAGCACGCTACGTGCGCGATGGCGACTACCGGGACAGTATCAGCGCGCTCGTTGCTCGTGGCATTGGAGGGTTCTGCATTTTCGACGGCACGCTCGACGATGTCAGCGAAACCATTGGGCAACTTCAATCGCTTGCGCAGCATCGGCTGCTGTTTGCCATTGATGCGGAGACAGGACTTCGCATGCGAATCGAGGATGCAGTGGAGTTTCCGCATGCGTTTGCACTTGGGCTGCAGGATCCACGCGTGACCGAAGGTGTCGCCAGTGCGATCGCTGCGAGTCTGCGCTCCCTGGGGATTGGGTGGAACTTTGCGCCATGCGCGGACATTGCAAGCAACCCGAACAATCCGATCATCGGGATCAGAGCATTCGGAACCGAAGCGCCGCGTGTGGTCGAGCACGTCTGCGCATGGATCCGCGGACATCAGCGGGAAGGGGTGGCTGCGTGCGCCAAGCATTTCCCCGGCCATGGCGATGCAAGCACTGATTCGCACATTGAGTTGCCACTCATCACCGCAAGTGCAGATGAGCTGGTTGCGCGCGAGCTTGTGCCCTTCTACGCAGCGATCAAGGAAGGAGTGCGATCGGTGATGGTGGGGCACTTGGCGGTTCCAGCGCTCAACGAAGGTGGACAGATTGCGTCGCTGTCGGAGGCTATTGTCCGCAGGTTGTTACGGGAGCGTTTGGGGTATGAAGGTATTGTGGTGACCGACGCGCTCGACATGCGGCCAATTACCCAGCGCTATGCAAGTGGTCAAGCGGCGACGGCTGCATTTGCGGCGGGCTGCGACGTTGCGCTCGTGCCCGCTGATGCGCACGAAGCGATTGAGTTTGCCGAGCGTGCACTTCGCAGCGGGATGCTTTCCCTCGAGGAGCACCGCGATGCGCTTGCGCGGCTTGACCAGCTCGCCGAGGATGTTGCATCGTTTCCCCCAACGAGCATTTCCCAGAGCGAGCATGCGCAGCGAGCGCTCGAAGCCGCAGTAGGCGCGCTCCGTCTGGCAGGCGATCGCAGCGTCCTGCCGCTGACGCAGTACGCACACATTGCAGCATTTGCTCTCGTCGAACACGATGCTCCACTCGATGCGCCGACGGAGTTCTTCCGCTACCTTGCGCAACTCTACGACGGGAACATGGACGTTGCGTTCATTTCGCGTGAGATCGAGCAATCAGACGTCGCAGCACACGCTGAGGCGATCGCACAGGCGGAGTGCATCATCGTTGCGGTGTTCGAGCGTCCGCGGGCAGGTCGTCCACTCTCGCGGTGGGACGATCCCAACCTTGCCGAAGCGCTCGAACGCTTCGCCGAGGGGAAGCGGCGCGTGCTACTTCTTGCGGGAGCGCCTGCGGTGAAGCTGGGGTGGCGTGCCGATGTTGTGCTCTGGACGTTCTCCGATAGTAGCCCTTCGTGTGCTGCAGCAGCGCTTCTGCTGAGCGGGAGAATCGGTGGGGACGAGCAGTAAAACGCGTGGGCCAAGCCGCTGGGTATTCCGTGCCTGCAAGAGAAACTCCAGGAGCAGATCATGCGCCAGCGTCTGTGACCGTTGGCCGAAACAATCCGTCGTGTTGCCCTCTTGTTTACTCCTTCGCAGCGGGCGGTGACCACCCAGGGCGTTTCCAACTGATCAGCTCGATGTCGGCGCTCCCCAAGTAGAGCTTCATTTTCGCTTTGATCGGTATGCGTGCATCATCATCGCTGAACCACCCCTCGAAGTACCCAGTGACACCATAGACGCCCGTCCAATTCGCCTCGCCGTCGAAGTACACCGTCCGCACTGGATACGGTACGGCATCAATCGTTGTGGGGACGACCTTGCCAGTAAAGTTGATTTTTGTCCACGCAGTATCCTCGCGGACGATGGTGGGGATCCATGCGGTGCGTTTGCTGTAGAGGAGCTGCCGCGCAGCGTAGAGAATCGTCAGCCCATCAACGTACTTGCGTGTGATATGGAAGGTACGTTCATCAGTTTTTTGACGATCCATCCACGTGGCTGTCGAGATGCGGCGTTGGTCGTAGTCGAACGTGTACTTGGTGTACTCGCCGCTTTCCTTGTTTTGCGCCACAAACTGCAGGGAAGCAAGCGCAGTTGGTTCCATCCACGATTCATAGACGACATGGAGCGACAGGAAGGGAATCCCTGGCCTAGAATCAATGAGCGCTTTGCACTTGACGGCTGGCTTGCCGAGCGCTTCCTGGCGCCCTTCGTTGACCAAGCGAATCGTTCCCAATTCGATGCCGATGTACGAAACACGGTAGGTCAACTCTTCGCCAGGAACAAGAACCTGTGCCCTTCCAACGATAGTGGCAAGGGCGAGCAACAGAGTAACGAGTCGCATTACCATGGTGAGGGGAGAGAGGGGAAAAACGTCGAGATACCGATCAGCATGCGTAGCACCACAGCCCACTGTCAGTTCAGCCGAGCGATTCGGGCAGCTTCAGGGAGTAGCTCGATTGCCTTCCGCAGCTGG
>BEHW01000092.1 GCA_002898675.1 bacterium HR20 | reverse complement strand
CAATAGTCGTAATTGCTGAACTGCTGCGGAGTAAGTCAGCAAGCGGATCACCTCCGAACAGAAACATCATACCTGCAACGAGGCAGAGCATGCCCCAGAATGCATAGCTACGCTTCACCGGCTCCTCCCTCGATCGTAGCACGGCGTTGCCGACGTTCCTCGATCCAGCCACGGTAGAGCAGCAATGCGCCACCAACGATGAGCAGTAGTGGCAGCACGTTTACTTTGAACCACGGCACATATCGCTCTAGCAGGAGCGAAAGTCCTACCACAATCAGCACAATCCCGAGCCCAATGCCGATCCGGCGGGTTAGGTGCGGTGAGGATAACTCGCCGGCAGAAGGAACGTCCGCTGGGGGCGATGCTACTGGTGCACCTTGCAGCATTTCCTGTCCCTCCAGAGGCTCCAGTGGCATTGCAATCCAACACACCACGTAGGCAATGATACCTCCACCGTTGAACAATGCAAGGAGCACAAACACAATGCGGACCAGTGTGGGATCGAGGTCGAGATATTCGGCAATTCCACCACACACGCCGGCAATTTTTTGATTGGTGCGGGAGCGATAGAGTCGCTTTTTCATCGGGCACCTCTCTCAAGGTTCGGCTGCACGAAACTACGCTGCACCGCACAGTTTGTTACAGCAAGCGACATTCTCGCCGAACCTACGAGAATGCCGCATCTGCTCGATCAAGTTTGAATTGCCGAATTAGACTGGGTCGTAGGCGCCCGAGTGGTAGTCGAGCGACTCGTGCAAGTAGGGATCGTTACAAGCGACAGCGGAGTGGCGAGCAAATGCTCGACTTGCGACGATCAGAACGGCTCCAAGCATCGCTGCAATCCCGCCCCACCCTGCAAGCACAAGCATCCACGAGAGTTGATATGGCTCGCCGTGCGCTGCGGAAAAGACAGGCAAGATCACCCAGCTCAAGTCAATCGCATGCGCTATCAGCAGGATGATGGCACCGATCGTCGCAAGCTGAGGCCGTCGCTTGACATCCTGACGCAGCAAAAAGAGAAATGGAATCACAAAATGACCGAAAAGCGACGCCCACCCAAATATTTCCCAACCGTTGGAGAGACGCTTGGCAAAGAAAACTGTCTCCTCAGGCAGGTTCCCGTACCAGATGATGAAGTACTGGGAGAAGGCAACGTAGGTCCAGAAAATTGTGAATGCAAAGAGCAACTTTCCGACATCATGGTAATGCTCGCGCGAGAGAATGCCTGCCAGATACCCACCACGCTCGAGCATCCGCATAACGATGAGCATCAATGCCAGCGAGGCAACGAAATGTCCAGCAAAGGAATAGACACCGAAAATCGTGCTGAACCAGTGCGGCTCCAGCGTCATGACAAGATCGAACGACGCGAACGTGATCGTCAAGGCATAGAGCAACACAAACGGCGCTGAGAGTTTCCAATTCCGTTGAGTTGGCGTGATGTCTGTCACATCATCTTGCCGAAGGGAATTACCGACAATGACGCGGTACATCACGATCCACACGATGGCATAGAACACCATCCGAGCCCAGAAGAAGGGCTGGCTCAAGTAGAAGCCCTTGAACCCATGGTGGAGATGCTCGTCGCTCGAGTGCATCCATTCGTAGATGTTGCCCGTCAGCGCACCGATCACCAACGGAAGAGCAGCAACCGGTAGCACAAGCACAAAGGAAGAGAGCAATTCAGGAATACGGCGTACCGCTGCTACCCAACCTGCATTGACCAGGTATGAAAGCGCGGAAAAGAACACAAGCGTGACGCTCAAGCCCATGGCGTAAATAAACCCAAGGAGGTAACCGCCCCACCAGTACTGCGGATGGCCAAGCCCGCCAGCAATGAATGCTGCGATTCCAATTAGAGCCAGAATTACACCCAGCCGCCGCAATTGACCTGGAAACGGCGTCTGACCCAAGATGATTCGATATGGGTTCATTGCATATTCTTCGACGTTGTGGAACCATTAGCCCTGCTGGCAGACGCACCGCTCAACCCGCCACCAGCGGCTTTGCTCTGCAACTCACGAACGTAATGCACGATTGCCCAGCGATCAGTTTCGGAGATGCGGTCTGCATATGCCGGCATGATGTTTTGCCCTGCGCTGATCACATGGAAAATCTTTGCATCCGAGTACTCTCGTGCAGCTGGACGGGTAAGATTCATCGTCTCTTGATTGCCAAAGCCGCGGCGCTGGACCAAGCCATCGCCAGTGCCAGTGTAGTTGTGACATGGTGAGCAGAACGTGTTGAAGCGATTCTGTCCCCGGGCAAGAACGAACTCCGTTTTCGGGAGCGGATTGCCAGCAGCGAAGTATTTCTCAGCCGAATCTACATCGCCCATCGCAAAAGGATAGCTGCGCCCTTGACGAGGGAGCGTACCTTCGACTGGATCTCGCTGCGCGCGATTGTCGGCAAAAAATCGAGCTTCGCCCTGAGGCTTGAGGTGAAATTGATCGTCCATGTCCGGGATAACCATCAGTGGTGGGTCTTCGCTAAACCACCAAATCTTTCCCGACAAGACGCCAATTGTGAACGTCGCCACAACGGCAAGGAGAACACCGATGATAATTTTCCAAGCGGTACTCATTGCTCAATCGGATTGAGTGGTAACTGATTGCAGTGTTGTACTTGGGTCCGCAGAGGCTGTATGAACATGAACGTTCGTCCCCCCCATCGAACGGAGCAACTCCTCGGTATCCTTGATCGTGTACCGCGGGTCGTCCGAAAAAATCGCAACGACGAACGTATCATCCGTCGCACGGCGGAACGATGCGTCACCTTGCAATGGATGCCACCACGTCGGCAGTTTGCACAGCCCCAGCAGCCCAAACAGCGTAAAGAACGCACACAACAGGACCGTCAACTCAAAGTCAATCGGAACTGAAAACTGAATCGCAAAAAATGGTTTCCCACCAATGTTGAGACGATAGTCGTAGCCACCGGTCCACCACTGGAGAAGGAGTGCGCTGGCGAGCCCTGTTACACCGCCGAGGAACGAGATATACGGCAAGATCGTCCGTCGCACCCCCATTGCGCGGTCCAAGCCGTGGACAGGATATGGCGTGTAGCAATCAAAGCGCGTATAGCCGCGTTCGTACACTGCACGTGCAGCAGCCACGAGCGCGTTGACATCGCGGAATTCAGCAACAGTTGCAACCGGACGTTGTTCCATAGCGTCACACGCTGGTGGATTGTTCAACCTGGTGGGGTGGAGCCTCTGCTCCATGGTGCGAGTGCTGCGGTTGCGCACCCGGGAGAATCGCCTTCACTTCTGCGATTGCGATGACGGGAATGTACTTGGCAAACAGGAGGAAGAGCGTCAAGAATATTCCGATTGTTCCCGCAAAGATCGAGACTTCTACCCACGTCGGAGTGTAGTAGCCCCAGCTTGCAGGGAGAAAGTCGTGGTGGAGACTTGTCGCGATAATCGTAAAACGCTCGAACCACATCCCAATGTTGACCAAAATCGAAACGATGAACATTACCGGGATACTTCTTCGTAACCTGCGCGACCAGAAGACCTGCGGTGAAACGACGTTGCAGAGCACCATCGTCCAGTATGCCCAGGCATAATCCCCTGTTGCACGGTTGATGAAGACAAACGCTTCGTAGGGATTGCCCGAATACTGCGCAATGAAAAATTCCATCGCATAGGCGTAGCCGACCATCATCCCCGTTGCCAGGATGATCTTGTTCATGTTCTCTAAGTGCTTCATCGTGATGAGCTCTTTGAGATCGAGCACCTCCCGCGTAATGACAAGGAGCGTCATTACCATTGCAAACCCAGAAAATATCGCCCCAGCGACAAAGTACGGTGGGAAGATTGTCGTATGCCAGCCCGGCAAGATACCAGCGGTAAAGTCGAGCGACACCACCGAGTGCACAGAAAGCACCAGCGGTGTCGAAATCCCTGCCAAAATCAGGTATGCCATCTCGTAGTGGTGCCAGTGTCGCATTGAACCGCTCCAGCCGAGCGAGAAAAAGCCGTAGAGACGCTTTGCGACTTTGTTCTTGACCACATCCCGGAGCGTTGCCAGATCCGGCACCATTCCCAAAAACCAGAAAATCAGCGAGACGGTCAAGTACGTCGAGACAGCAAAGACGTCCCACTCAAGTGGGGAGCGGAAGTTTGTCCACATTTGCATTTGGTTTGGGTACGGGATGAGCCAGTACGCGAACCAAATCCGCCCGACGTGGATGAGCGGGAACAGCCCCGCGCAAATCACCGCAAAGATGGTCATCGCCTCCGCCGAGCGGTTGATCGCTGTACGCCATTTCTGACGGAAGAGGAAGAGAATTGCCGAAATGAGTGTCCCAGCATGCCCGATTCCGATCCAGAACACAAAGTTGGTTATGTCCCAGCCCCAACCGATGGGATTGTTGAGCCCCCAGACACCAATGCCGGTCAAAATTGTGTAGAGGATGCACCCAACACCCCAGGCGGCAATTGCCGCTGTAAAGCTCAGCGCCAGCAAATACTTTGGCGTGGGCTTGTCTTCGGCGATGCTTGCAATTTTCGCTGTGATGTCGTGGAACGTTGGATTGCCGAGCACAAGAGGCTCGCGCTCAAAGTGTACCCCATCTGAACGATGGTGCGCGGTCTGAACAGCGGTCGTCGTACTCATTGCTACACCGCACGAGGAGTAGTGTTACGAACTTTTGCAAGGTAGGTTACCGATGGACGCACGTTGAGCTCTTCGAGCACCAGGAACGATCGCTCGCTGGCGCGGAGCGTAGCAACGCGGCTTGAGCTGTCGTTGAGGTTCCCGAATGTGATCGCTGAAGCCGGGCACGCCTGCTCGCAAGCGGTCTGGAATGCACCGTCGGGAACACGGGCATGCCCTTGATCCTTTGCATGGTACTTGGCTTCGTTGATGCGCTGGACGCAGAAGGTGCATTTCTCCATCACCCCGCGCATGCGAACAGTGACGTCCGGATTCATCGCCAGATCGAGCGGATGCGGCTCAGCAGTACCAAGCCGCTCTTCGTAGAAGCGGCGGAAGTACGCCAGGAAGTTGAACCGCCGCACCTTGTACGGGCAGTTATTCAAGCAGTACCGCGTCCCGACACAGCGGTTGTACACCATCTCGTTGAGACCTTCCGGCGAGTGCACTGTTGCAGCAACTGGGCAAACATTCTCGCACGGAGCGTTCTCACAGTGCTGGCAAAGCATCGGCTGCACCACACTGCGTGGGTCGTCCGGTGTTCCCAGATAGTAGCGGTCGAGACGTATCCAGTGCATGACACGTCCCCGCATGACCTGGTCTTTGCCGACTGGAGGAATATTGTTCTCACTTTCGCACGCCACCACACAGGCATTGCAGCCTGTGCACGCCGACATGTCAATGACCATCCCCCATTTGTGCCCCTTGTACTGATAGCCGTCAACGATATTGAGCGGGATTTTGAAGTGCCCATCGCTTCCGACACTGGGGAACTCGATGCCTTCCGGACGTTTCCCCGACTTCACTTCGTCAAGAGTGAGTTCATGGACGATCGGCCGGAATTTATCTTCCCCCGCATCTGGTTCCCAGTGCTTGGTGAACTGAGCATGGAAGTACTTCTGCGTTCGCGCAATCGGCGAGCGTTGCCCTGTCTTCGTGATGGCGGCGCTGTAGTACCCAGTCCGCCCAGCATTGAGTAGTGCGTAGGCGTTCTGCCCAAAGCCAGCAGCAACTTTCCCAGCTTGCCTGCCGAAACCGAGCGTAGTGACGATAACTCCCTCGTGCATGCCGTACTGCGTGAGAACCGGAACATCAATCGCTGCCGAGCCAACAGTGATGCGAATAACATCCTCGCTCTGCACGCCAAGCTTTTCCGCTGTCTGCGGAGACATGACAGCAACGTTTTCCCACGTGTGCTTTGTTACCGGGTCGGGGCACTCCAGAAGCCATGGGTTGTTCGCATGGGAACCGTCATAGACCGAGCTACTGGGTACCACCAGGACGGCAAGCTCGCTGACATCGAGCGTAGGGCGGAAATTCGACAGCGCTGCAAGGTTCGGCTTCAAGAGCGATTGTGGCTGCCCAGGAACGAACCCTGTCCGCAGCAGCTCTTCCCAGCGTGCTTCCGAGCCAAGACGTTCGACAACAGTTTGCTTGAAGTAGTCGAAGTACTTCTCGGCGTTCCCGACGGCCTCAGGCGCAAATGCTTTGACAATCCCGAAGAGCAGCTCCCCCGTCGAGAGAGCATTGACTGGCAGCGGAGCAATCAACGGCTGCTGGATGCAATAGGAATCATCGAAGGCAACAGCATCGCCCCAACTTTCGTACTGATGCGCCGCGGGAATCGTTATCGTGCACTGCTGTGCTGTTTCGTCGTCAATGAGCGTGTGCGCGAAGCGATGCTCGACCCGTCGCAGCAGCGACCGCATCTCTGCATCGGCTGTGTATTCGGGATTGACGTGGCTAAGCAGCACAACCCCGACACGTTCGTTGCGCAAGTCATCGCGGAGCGCCTCGACTGCTGGACGACGCATTTGGCTCATCGGGAGCACGTGTGCAAATACTTTCCCTTCGCCAATGGAGCCGAGCAGCGTATTGATTGCAATGCCAACTGCATGTGCATAGGGAGGAAGATGCTCACCGACGAGCACGCAACCACGCTCGCCAGCAGCCAGAAGCTCGCGAGCGATCCGCGCCGCAGCATCACGATGCGAGGTGGGATGCGCTAATTGCTGCGCGCCTTTGGCTTGTGCGATGTGGTTATAGAGCGCCGTAAGGAACGACTCGTAGTCGCGCGGATGGATCACCACACGCTCATCGGCTGCAGCACCGGTCTGGCTACAGCGCCCCTCGACAGCGATGAAACGGCTCATCACCGGATTTGACTGCGTCGGCTTTCGGCGAGCTGCAAAGCCGCGCGTATGATAGACTGCGTTCCGGTCGGTTCCAAGGAAATCTGCATCAACGCTGACGATGACATCGGCACGCTCAAGGCTTGGCACAAGCGCTCCTTCGATTCCGAGCAATGCCTTGCTTGCTTCCGCAGCACCATCGGCGATTGCCCAGGGGAACACAACGACCTGCGCATTCGGCACGTGCTGCTCGACAAGCCGCGCAAGCGTTTCGATCGCTGGCGAGCAATGCTCGTCAATGAGAATGCGGATGTGCTTTCCTTCCCCGCTCGCAGTGCGAATTGCCTCGACGATTTGTGCCAGTGCGTTCGCAGGCGTCGAATAGTTCCCGCTCGGAATTACGCCAGGTCGCCGCCCGACCAAAATTGGGCGGATGCGTTCTGGGTCGTAGAGCTCAAAGAGCGTCGCTTGAATGAGCGCGCTCGATTTGCCACCGACGATCGGATGAAGATCGTTCCCCTCGACCTTGACAGGGCGCCCTTCCCGCACCCGAACAAGCAACGGATGCACAACGTTTTTGTGCATGTAGCAGGTGCTGTAATAGAGCGGCACGCCGGGGATGGCGTACTCAGGATTTTTCACCGCCGGAACAAGCTTGTAATCGGGACGACGGCAGGCTGCAGCGGTGACTGCCATCGCCGCTGAAAGCATCGCCATAAACGACCGCCGTGACAGCGGTGTCTCCAGTATCGGCGGAGCATCGCTCGACTGATCGGGGTCCTCGCCGATGACGCGAGCGAAATGCTCCATTGACTCGTGCATCAGGCTTTCTGGAATTGTCGTTGCCATAATCTAGTCGCTCATCAATAGTGACACGCTGAACAGTTCTCCGGACCGTAGCCCGGCAGCTTCGGATGCGGAATACCCGCAACCGTAGGAGTTGGCACATCGGTCTCCCACGCGCCGAATTGCGGTGAACTGATCGGACGTACGCGCGAAGCAACTCCTTGGACGAGGTTTGAGTTGATTGGTTCGAAAAGATGCTCCCGGAAGTTCTCCGGAAGCCGTGCGCCAGTGAAGATTCCCGAAATTGGGCGTGCTGGAACGATGTTTCTCTCTGGATGCCGATGGCACTCCAAGCACCACCCCATTGAAAGCGGCTTGTTCTGCGCGATGACGCCTTGAATTTCCACGTTGCCATGGCACGACTGGCAATCAATCTGCGCGCGAATATGCCGCGAGTGGTTGAAGTGGACGGAGTCGGGGAGCTCGTGGAATCTGCGCCATTGGATCGGAATTCCT
>BEHW01000091.1 GCA_002898675.1 bacterium HR20 | reverse complement strand
ACCGCAAGCACTGTGGCGTAGGTCGCCAACACGTAAAAACTACTGTCCGCGTAATGCTCCTCAACATCTACCATCGCGTAATTGTCCCCATCGGTCCACTGATTCTGAACCTCGATTCGATAATAACCAGTGACCCTCCCCCAACCATTGAGACGAGCAACAAACGATAGTCCCGACTTCCAGGAACGACCCAACAGATACCAACCACCCCACCGCGACCGCTTGATGCGATAGTACATGTAGTCCTGTGCCACCGACCGTGCCCCCGCCAGTACCTGATTAACCGGATACTGCTCCCATTCCACCGTACCGTCCTCCCACACCTTCGACAACACAAACCGATTCCCCCGCATGGCCGCATCAATCACATACCCATCCTCGACAAAGTACTCAAGCTCACGGAGAAAGGCGCCGATTCTGACAAGCACAAAATCAAGATCACCTCTCGGCAAACGAATCGCTCGAATATCATCGAAATTCTCCCCACGGAACAGCACGATGACTCGCTCACTATCAGACGTCACTGACCGCGCAGCAATCCCCATCCGACTGGCACGCACTGCAAACGGCATCACCACCAATTGACACGTAGTATCCCGCCCCAGACTATCCCGGATGCTCACGGTAAACGGCAGCGGGTAATTCCGCACCACCGCTTTAGTCGCTAAATCATCCATGTACAGCACAAACCACCAACGCTTCCACGATGTATCCGACATTATGTAGCACACATTCCCATCAAAACTCTCCGCATCGTACACATGACCATACCCACGCCATATAAATGGGTAACTTGTCTGGAGATTAGTACCCATTGCGGGATACACCCGACCGTACCACGTAGTATCTTTCACAATGCGCTTTACCCCCAACATCGTGTCGAGCTCAAAAAACATCGGAATCGTGGGTCTATCTACTAGTTTATTGTCATACTCTAGATGTCCCCAAAAGCTAACGCCCCACAAACCAATACCTCCGGTGCGGACTCTCCGCAACTGCGACGCATGCCATTTTTCACTGGCCCCATTGATGGGGAAAAAGTAATACAGCCCAGCAACTTGTGCACGGGCGGCTGTATCGTACAGCTCTGCAACAACCCCATGACTGAGCGGATGAACAACCGCAAGACGCTCACTACTCACCCACGATAGCTTCGAAGGCCACATCCACAATTTATCATTCCCATCGAGAGGAACGATTCGAATAGGAGAGGTATCCGGCACCAGACGGGTCGGCTTCCGTATCCATTCGAGCCAAATGTTGCCAACCACTGTGTCCCGGTGCACCTCCTGCGACCACGCACCAACACCAACAAGCAACAAGAGGAACGCCACCATCTCCATCCTCCTCCGATTATGGACACTCATATGCCTGACACCCCGAACGCCAAATGATCATGTACGGCGGAGGACAGTCCGGCACGCAGGTACATTCCCACCTGCAAAGGGAACAGACAACGCACGCTGCACATGCCATCACCGCACCTTACCAAAGAATGGAACATCACCACATGTTCTGCCCCAAATTACGCAACAAATCCGTCCAAACCAAGAGAAACATCCGGCCAATCATCCTCTTGCGGCTACACGAGCTCACACCGTGTCACACTGCTGGTGTCCCGACGGACGCTGGATATGCTCGCAGGTGCGCGCTAATAGCTGTAAAAGCCGCGTCCCGTCTTGCGTCCCAATAGTCCAGCTGCCACCATGCGTCGCAGTAGTGGGCAGGGACGGTACTTGTCGTCACCCAAGCCTTCGTGGAGGACTTCCATGATCGCCAAGCAGACGTCTAGCCCGATGAAATCGGCAAGCTGCAGTGGCCCCATCGGGTGATTCATTCCAAGCTTCATGACCGTGTCAATGTCTTCGGCTGAGGCGACTCCCTCCATCAAGCAGTAGATGGCTTCGTTGATCATTGGCATGAGAATGCGATTGGAAACAAAACCGGGGTAGTCCTGGACCGTCACCGGTGTCTTACCGAGCGCTTGTGCCAGCGCGAAAGTGGTCGCGTACGTTTGGTCACTGGTGGACTGGCCGCGCACGATTTCGCAGAGCTTCATCACTGGCACTGGGTTGAAAAAGTGCATCCCGATGACTCGGTCTGCACGTGCAGTCGTCGCAGCAATCGCTGTAATCGAAATCGAGGAGGTATTCGATGCCAGAATGCAATGCTCCGGTGCAGCGTTATCGAGCGTCTCGAAGATGGAGCGCTTGACGTCGAAATTCTCGCTTGCTGCCTCGATGGCAATATCTGCATCGCGTGCTGCTGCGGGGAGATCGGTCGTCTGCGTAATTCGCGCAAGGATGTTCGGAATGTCGCTGTCGGCGATGGTGCCTTTCTTTACTTGCCGTGCAAGATTGCTCTCGATCGTCTGCAGTGCCACGCTGAGGCGATCTGCGCTGACATCCACAAGGCGGACGGAGTAGCCACACTGCGCTGCGACGTGTGCAATGCCGTTGCCCATTGTTCCGGCACCAACGACGAGAATTGTTCGAATCTCTGGCATTATCGAGCTGGAGTTGGTGAAACATGCATCGAGGAACGTTTCCGATTTGCTGCAAGATACTGTGCCATGCTAATTGCTTCGAGGAGGCTCTGATAGTTGGCGCGACACTGCCCCGCGATGTCATACGCGGTGCCGTGATCGGGCGAAGTTCGCACAAACGGCAGCCCAGCAGTAACGTTGACACCGCGTGCGCGAGCGATCATCTTCAGCGGGATGAGGCCCTGGTCGTGATATTGCGCAACGACGCCGCTGAAGCGCTGCCAATGCCCGCGCGCGAAAAAGCTATCGGCGGGGAACGGTCCTTCCGCCCGGATGCCGCGCTCCTGGAGGTGTTCAATCGCTGGGGCAATGACGGCGTCCTCCTCCTGCCCGAGCATACCGTGCTCTCCTGCGTGGGGGTTTAGCCCGAGCACTGCAATCGTCGGACTCTGGATGGCAAAGTCCATTGCGAGCGCTCGATGGAACTGCTCGATGACCTGGACCTCGCGTTCGAGCGTGATCAGCTCCGCGACGCGTGCAAGCGGCTCATGGATCGTCACAAGCGCAACGCGGAGCTCACTGCATGCCAGAATCATGAGCGGATTGGCACCAGCAACGCTCCCCCAAAATTCCGTTTGCCCAGGAAACGGAAAGCCTGCCGCACTGAGTGCGTGCTTCGAAACAGGGAGCGTGACAACCGCATCGCACTCGCCAGCGAGGACTGCACGGGCTGCGCACTCGAGCGCTGCCATAGCGACCATCCCCGACTGGCGCGTAGGTGTTCCAAGCTGCAGCACATCGGCACTGCCTTCGATAGGGAGAAGCGGAAGCATCGAGCTTCCGACAGAGACGCTAGCCTCTCCGACATGCACTGACTCGATACATCCTGCCCGGACAAGTACCTCGGCGTAGGCTCGCACAATTGCTGGAGGAGCGCAGAGTGCAAGCTCGACTCCATCGAACGCAAGCTGCGCATGGCTCATTGCACGGAGCAATAGCTCAAGCCCGATACCGTTGGGGTCACCGCACGTGATGATGATGCGCATTGCCGATTACTGCATCCGTTCGATAAGCCGTTCGCGACGATGGAAGTTCAAAATCAGACCGAGCGTCGCCATGTTCGCGATCAGTGCAGTTCCACCCGCACTCATGAGCGGCAACGGAATGCCCATTACGGGGACAAGCCCAAGTGTCATCCCCACGTTGACCAAAACGTGGTAGAGCATCATCACCGCAAAACCAAACGTCAGCACCGAGGCAACTGGGTCGCGGGCTGCGCGGTAAATCCGCTCCAACCGAACGAGCAAAAAGCCGTACAGCCCGAGGACAATCGCTGCACCAACAAACCCGAACTCTTCCGCCGGCACACAGAAGATAAAATCGGTCCACTGCTCGGGGATGTAACGGAGCTGCGTCTGCGTCCCGTGCAAATACCCTTTGCCGGTGATGCCGCCACTACCGATTGCAATCAGCGACTGGAGGACGTGGTAGCCTTCCTCCTTTGGGTACTTTTCTGGCTCGAAGAACGTCCGGATGCGTCCACGCTGGTATTCGGGAAGATGCTCAAACGCAACGCTACTGGCATAGCTGGTCACTGCAACTAGGACAAGCGTTGCTACTGGAGCCCACCACCGACGTTCGAGAGCAAAAGATATCCCCGCAGCAACAAGTGCAACAGCTCCGAGCGCAAGGAAGGTGTTGTACATCACTGCATGCATTGCGGTGACGGCACTAATTGGCACAAGCACAAGCAGAAACACAATCAACAGCCGAACGCCTGCCCACAGCAGCACTCCCAGAAGCATCGCAGCATAGACAGAAGCAGTCCCCGCATCCTTCTCCAGCAAGACAAGCCCCATCGGCACGACGATGATTCCAATCACCTTGAGCATATCCCGCATGCCCCCGAACGCACGCCCACGCTGTGCCACAAAGAAGCCAACCATCAAGAGGGTCGCCAGCTTCCCAAACTCGGAGGGTTGAAATTGAAAGCCACCGAGAGCAATCCAACAGCGTTGCCCGTGAATTTTCACACCGATTCCTGGAATGAGCACTGCAACGAGCAATACCAACGCAACCCCGTAGAGCAACGGAATGCTCGCTCGGATAAAGTGGGTCGGAGCGAAAATGGCAGCGACAAAGAGAACACTTCCGACAGCGGCAAAGACAAGTTGTTTGGTAAAGTACCCTGCCATCGGCGTCTGGTAGGTGGCGCTGTAGATCGAAATCAAGCCGATCCCAACCAGCGCCAGCATCGCCATGATACTTGGCAGGTCGTAGGCATCCAATCTCGTTGTGCTGAGCGGCTCGCGCCGCTGGTAGTACTCAGCGTAGGTGTTCATCCGAAGTACGCCAGGTGGTTGCCAGTAAGACGGATGTACGCCTCGTAATAGCGCATTGCAGTTTGTTCGATAATCGCTGGCGACAGTGGCGGAGGCGGTGGGGTGTGATCCCAACCAGTGCGATCGAGCCAATCGCGGAGGATTTGCTTGTCGAATTCGACCTGAGGTTTGCCCGGCTCGTATCCCTCTGCCAACCAGTAGCGAGACGAGTCAGGTGTGAGGATTTCATCAATCAAGAGCACCGCACCATTGGGCGTCGTGCCGAATTCGAACTTCGTATCTGCCAGAATCAACCCTCGCGCGAGCGCATACTCATGTGCGAAGTGGTAGAGCTCGAGCGAAGAGCGCCGCAGTTGCTCGGCGAGCTCCTGACCGAGACGCTCAGCCATCGCCTCGAAGGTGATGTTCTCATCATGTCCGCGATCGGCTTTCGTTGCTGGCGTAAACAGTGGCTCTGGGAGTCGCTCTGATTGCCGCAGACCCGGCGCAAGAGCAATGCCCGCAACTGTTCCACGCTGTGAATATTCCCGCCACGCAGAACCTGCCAAATAGCCGCGCACAACGCATTCAAAACGGATAGGCTCGGTACGACGGACAAGCATCGTCCGACCGTCGAGTTCTGGGTGCTCGCCGACGAGCGCAGGCAGATCGTCGCGCACCTGTACGCTGAGCAGATGGTTCGGGACGATATGCTGCGTTCGCTCAAACCAAAATGCCGAAAGCTGCGTAAGCACAATTCCCTTGCCAGGGATCGGCTCGGCCATCACGACGTCGTAGGCAGAGACCCGATCGGTTGCTACAATCAGCAACCGGTCATCATCAACGGCAAAGACATCGCGCACTTTTCCGCGATGGACGAGCGGGAGCGGTAGCTCAGAGCGGCTCAGCGTTGCAGGATAGACCATCACCAAAGTACCTGAGAAAGTTGAGCGATCATTTCAGCACCGAGCGTACGTATCGGCTGCGGGGCGGTATGTGCGAACACGTCGCGGACGTAAAATTCGAGCGTTGCGCCGCGAAGTACGGACCACCGGACAGCAACGTTGAGCAAGAGTGGCATGCGTTCCTCCAGTGAGCGTGGGTTGAGTTCAATGCTCGCTGATACTGACCGACCGAGCGATTGCTCGATCCCCACCCATGCATTTGGCGACGTACCATTGAAGCGGAGATCGAGTCCGTACCCTATGCCGCCGTGGAGCGCAATGCCGCCGAGCGCCCAGCGGAACTGCTTGCTCAGCGCCAGGAATGCTCCCGGTGCGGGCGTGGCAAAGGTTGTTCCCCTCGTCGCACCCCGGCCGAGCGTTTCTAAGCCAAGTGCCACTGCAGGAAATGCAAGCGATTCTTCGATGACGCGCCATCGCAGGTGAACCGCTGGGGTACCTTGCCAGCCGATAGCGTTCGAACCAATAACGCCGGTACCGCCATAGCCAAGTCCAAGCTGGAGTCGAGCCAGCGGAGAAACGACCGCTTCGAGCAGCATCCCTCCTTGCTCAAAGGCAAGGACGCGCACGAGCATTCCCCCACGTGGTAGCACGCCTGCGTTCGGCATTTCCACGATGCGCTGGGATTCATAGAGTGCAAGCTCACCAGCGCTCCCTTGCGCAACGAGAACGCTGCGAAGAAGGAACAACGCGCAAGCAGCTACCCAGACCTTCATCGAGCGACTACACCGGGAGCAGTCTCAGGCTGGATTTCGAGCGTAAGAACATGATCAGGTTTGACCGCAATACGCAGCGCCAACAGCAAGTACGCAGCATCCTCAGCAATTTTTCCCCATCCAACTGTTTCACTGTGTGCAGAACATCCGCAGTTGATCTCCAGCCCTCGTGCCATAGCAGAGCCGATCGCACCGATAAACACAACGAGCATCAGCGCGGCGAGCGCTGCATTGATGCGTAGCCGTATCCCGAAGAGCAAGCACAAGCCCACCACCAGCTCAAGCCACGGTAACACAATTGCCATGAGATTCACCAGAGCAAGTGGCAAGAGCTGATAGCGCTCGATGTTGAGTGCGAAGTCTGCCGGCGCAGCAATCTTATCAACCGCGTACATGACGAAAATGCCGCCGACGATTGCTCGTGCCAGAAGCCCAAAGGCTGGATGTGCCAGCACTGCGCGCATGTGTGTTGCTCGGTGATTGTGAGCGTCGCTCAAAAATACGCCGCTCTGCCGTGCATCCATACGTGTGTTGCACGCCCAACGTGCAGCCAATAGTTGCAGCAGGGGTCGGACTGGCTGCATCGGATATTTGCGCAGCCACAATTTCACGCAAGAGATGAACAAGCGCTTCGTTCTCGTCGTTGATGATAGCAGCGACTTCTTAAGCCTTGTCGAGCTGGCACTCGAGCCGGTCGCCGAACAGCACCACCTCGGCATCCTCCATGCCACTAGTGGCCAGGAAGCGCTTGCTCTGCTGGAGCAGTACCCAAGCACTGCAGCACTGCTGACGGATCTGGCGATGCCAACGATGGATGGGCTTGAACTGATTCGGCGATGCAGGACTCGCTTCCCTCTCCTCCAAATCGTTGTGCTCTCCGGTCGGAGCGATAGTGGAGCTATCATTGAAGCGATCCGTGCCGGTGCGAGCGATTACATCATCAAACCACCCACGCTCGAAGAACTCGAATCGTCGCTCCTTTCGGCGTTAGAGCGCTACAGCCAGCTTGACCGTCAACTGCAGGTGCGAGATAAGCTCGAGCAATACGAACGAGAGCTTGCTATCGCTGCCGGCATCCAGCGCCAGATGCTGCCGCTGCCTCTGGACTCGAGCAGATGCCGAAATGTAAGCGTAGCAGCGCTGTTGATGCCTGCCCGTCACGTTGCAGGCGACTTCTACGATCACTGGCTCATGCCGGATGACCGGCTTGCTGTCTGCATTGGAGACGTCTCCGGCAAAGGAATCAGCGCTGCACTGCTGATGGCAATGACCAAGACACTACTGCGTTCGCACATCGAACACGGAAGCACCATTACCGAAGTGCTGACAGCAACGAACCGTGTCTTAGCGTCGAACAACCCTCAGGCATACTTTGTCACAGCCATTGCGGCCATTTTCGACCCGACAACGAGGACCCTCGAGATCTGCAATGCTGCGCACGCCGATCCGTTCTGCATCAGTGCCGATGGCGGCATTCGTCAGCTCTCGCTGCCGCACGGAATGCCGCTCGGTGCACTGGAAACGAGTACCTACCAGAGCATCCAGGTGCAACTCTCAGCAGGTGACCGCGTGCTCTTCTACACCGACGGTGTTCTCGATGCACTTTCTGGAGACTTAGCAGAGCAGGAGCGCGTCTGGCGCCAGATCATCTGCCGCGCGT
>BEHW01000090.1 GCA_002898675.1 bacterium HR20 | reverse complement strand
TGAGCAGAATGCCAGCCAGGATGACCGATCCTGCCGTCGGTGCCTGTACGTGTGCATCCGGCAGCCACGTATGCAGCGGGAAGATTGGCACTTTGATCGCAAACGAGAGTGCAAACGCAGCAAAGAGCCACCGCTGCGTCTCGATCGGGATGCTTGGTGCAAGCTCTCGTAGCTTGATGAAGTCCGTCGTAAACTGTCCTGTTGCTGACTGCGCGTATGCCCCCAACCAGATGATCGCAATCAACATCAGCAAGGAGCCAACGATCGTGTAGAGGAAAAACTTCACCGCAGCATAGATGCGATCCTGCCCGCCCCAGATGCCGATGATGAAGTACATCGGGATCAAGATGAGTTCCCAAAACACGTAGAAAAGGAACATGTCCAGCGCAACGAAGACACCGATCATCGCCGTCTCCAGCAGGAGCATCATCACGTAGTACTCTTTTTCCCGTTTCGTGATGATGCCGATCGATGCTCCAATCGCGATGGGCATGGTGAAGGTTGTTAGCAACACCAGCAGTAAGCTCATTCCATCGAGTCCGATTCGGAAGCCCGCATCAAGGGAGGCAATCCACGGAGTCGCCACCACCAGTTGGAAATCGCTCCGCGTCGGATCAACGAGCCAGAACAGCGGAAGTGAGAGAAGAAACGTCGCCACTGCAATCACCAGCGACGTCCAACGATGAAGAGCAACTCGCTCCCGTGGGAGCGCTACCAATGCCAGCGCACCCACGAGCGGAAGAAAGAGGACGCTCATCAAGAGCACGTGACCCATTCGTGTGTCGAAACCGATTGTTTGACCAAAACACAAAACGCAATATACCACGCCCCCAGTGGGCTACTACTGCTCGCCTTGCACCCAAACGACCAGCTGCAAGTCCACTGGATCTGGCACATGCGGATGGTGTGGGAGCACACGTAACGCGACGCCGTGCTGGCCACTGTCGGGCGTTGTGTAGGTTCCCTCGAACGTCGCACGTGCACCCTCGACATGCGACAGCGAAAGGTTCGCAACGCGCGCCTGCACGAACTCACCGTGTGCGGTCAGCGGGCCATAGTACACCTGTGCAAGCAACTCGTCGGGATTCATTGCGCCGCAATCGAGTACAAGACGCACAGGAACTGGCTCTCCGACGTGGATAACGCCGCGGTCTGGGACGTCGGCACTAATGACCCGGAGAGTTTTCCAGCGCTCTGGAAGTGTGCGTTTCCAGCGGCTAAGCTCCCGTGCTGCGCGCCCTCGTTGCCCTGCCAGCACAGCGCCGAGTGCAGCAGCAGGTTCGTAGAACGCCATCCGATATTCATCGAGCATGCGATGGGTTGAATAGCGCGCTGCGAGCGTTGCAATGGCGGACTTCATCCGCTTGACCCACCGACGTGGGACACCGGCCGCGTCCCGTTCGTAGAACATTGGGATGATGTCGTTTTCCAACAGCTGGTAGAGGCTTTCGCTCTCGTGTGCGTCTTGTTCATCCGCAGTAGCGAAGACTTCGCCGTGGCCAATGGTAAAGCCGTTGTCGCTCAGGGCAGCTTCTGCCCACCAGCCATCGAGAACGCTGCAGTGCAGCACACCGTTGAGCGCAGCTTTCATTCCGCTCGTACCCGATGCTTCGTACGGGCGACGTGGTGTGTTGAGCCATACGTCGGCTCCCTTGACGAGTGCGCGTGCAATGCCAAGATCGTAATCTTCCAGAAAAATCACGTGCTGTTCTAGCCCAGCATTGCGAATTCCCGTCAGGATGCGTTGCATCATTTCCTTGCTGGCAATGTCTTGCGGGTGTGCTTTCCCCGCCAGCAGGATGATGACCGGCCGCGAAGGGTTGCGAAGAATTGACGCAAGCCGCTCCCAATTTCGAAAGAGCAAGTCTGATCGCTTGTAGGTTGCAAAGCGCCGTGCAAAACCAATGATAAGGCAGTTGGGGTGCAGCGCAGCAATGGCTCGCTGCCGATGCTCCTCGTCGTAATATCCGCTCCGCTGCCGGATATGCTCCCGAACTGCTTCCAGCAAGCGCTGACGGCGGCGAATATGAACTGCCCACAGCTCCGCATCCGGGATCGCCGCAATCGCATCCCACTGGGTGGGTTCGCTCGGGCGCTGACGCCAGCCTGGGCCAAGTGCTCGATCGTAGAGCGCAGCAAAATCGCTCGAAACCCACGTAGGAATATGCACACCGTTAGTGATGCTGCGGATGGGGACTTCATCACTTGCGACGTGTGGCCAGAGTGATTGCCACATCGTACGCGCAACATGGCCGTGCAACTCGCTGACGCCATTGCGGTGGTTGCTCATCCGCAGCCCCAGAATCGTCATGGAAAATCCCTCATCGCTGGAGCCGTTGTTTGCCTGACCAAGCTTGAGAAACTCTTCCCATTCAATTCCGAGCACTGGAATGTAACGCGAGAAATATCGCTGGAGCAGCCCGAGCGAGAATATCTCATTTCCGGCGGGAACTGGCGTGTGCGTTGTAAAGCACGTCTGCGCACGAGTAATCTCGGCGGCTTCGTGAAAACTCAGACCAAGCTGTTGCACCAGATGCCGTGTCCACTCAAGCGTGCAGAACGCAGCATGCCCTTCGTTGATATGAAGGACTGAAGGTTCAATCCCTAGCGCTGCAAGTACGCGGACTCCACCAATTCCGAGCAACATTTCCTGCATGATCCGTGTCTCGTGGGTGCCGCCGTAGAGCTGGTCGGTGATGTTTTGGTAAGTGGGGTTCGTGCTATTATCGGCAATGTTCGTATCGAGAAGGTAGAGCGGAACCCGTCCAACATCGGCTTTCCAGACTTGAGCAGCGACGTCGCCATCGGGAAGCTCTACGCGAATGATGAGCGGCGCTCCACTCTCGGCACGGACAAGCTGAATCGGCAAGAGGGAAAAATCGTAGTCGAGGAAATTCTCCTGCTGCCAGCCGTTGTAGGTAACATGCTGATGGAAGTATCCTTGCTGGTAGAGCAGCCCCACGGCGACCATTGGCAATCCAACATCCGATGCGGTTTTGAGATGGTCCCCTGCAAGAACCCCTAAACCGCCGCTGTAGTTCTGAAAGCACTCGCTGATACCGTACTCGGCACAGAAATATGCAATTGGCCCTGGAGAGGGCCAGCTCAGCTGGGGCACTTGGCCAAGATACGCATCGAACTCTTTCTCCACCTCCCCAAGCAACGTCCGGTATGCAGAATCCTCGACAAGCTCACGAAAGCGTTCTTGCGGCGTTTCTTTGAGCAATCGAACAGGATTGCGTCGAATCCTTTCCCATCGGACTGGGTCAACGGTCGAAAAGAGTGATTCGGCTTTCCGATTCCAGGACCACCAGAAGTTATAGGCTAAGCGCTCAAGAAAGGAGAGCTCCTCCGGCAGGACGGATGCAACCGTGAGAACTTTCAACGGACGAATTCGCATCGTACAGCGCGACTAAATGATCAGCATTGCATCGCCATAAGCATAAAAGCGGTAGGATTCCTTGACGGCATGGCGATACGAGTGCACAAGGAGTTCAGGCCCAGCAACCGCACCCGCTAACACTAACGAGGCTGAATTGGGAGGGTGGAAATTTGTCAGCAAGCGAAACTTGAACTTGAAATCATACGGCGGGAAGATGTACTTATCCGTCCAGCCGCGATTGGGTTTGAGCATGTTCGTCGTCAGAACGCTTGATTCGAGCGCACGCAGTGTCGAACTACCGACGACGTACACGTTGCGTTGCGATTTGAGCGCTTTGTTGATAGTCTCGGCGACTTCACGACCGACGTCGAAGTACTCGCTGTACATGCGATACTTACTGACGTCCTCCAGCTCAATCGGCTCAAGAACGCATTGGCCGATGTGCAAGGTGACATAGACAATGTGCACACCTTGCTTGGCGATTGCCTTGAGCATTTCCTTGGTAAAGTGAAGGCCTGCTGTTGGTGGTGCAATCGCAAAGCGCTTGCTGGGATTGGCAAAGACAGTCTGAAAACGTTCGCGATCTTCATCGGTATGCTCGCGCGTGATGTATGGCGGCAGCGCCATCTGCCCAATCCGGTTGATAAGCGGCGTCATGTCACCTTCGTAGGAGAACCGTGCGATCCGACCGCGCGTTGTCGTGTTCTCAATGATTTCGCAGTAAACGCGCCCGCCATCGAAGTACACACGGTTGCCAATTCGCACTTTTCGCGCTGGCTCGACGACGATGTCCCAGAGGCGTTCTTCCCGCTGGAGCTCCCGTATGAGATAGACGTCAATGCGTGTGTCGCCTTTCTCTTTGGTGCCGATGAGATGCGAAGGGAATGCTTTCGTATCGTTGAGGACCAAAACGTCGCCTTTCTGAAAATACTTCGGCAGATTCTTGAATTTTTCGTCGCGAAGGTCGCCGCTGGAGCGATCGACAACGAGCAGCCGTGCATTTTCCCGCTTGGGAAGTGGATGTTGCGCGACAAGTGCTACCGGAACAGAGACTTTCAAATCCGACAGCTTCACCGGTGCTGGTGCCATACCACAGAGCAAATTCGTAGCTTTACAAACCGCAAAAGTACGTCTTTTGCGTGTGCATGTCAAGTTTTTCCGCCCTGATGCAATGGCCGAACGCCGATTTCAGCTCGTTTCATCCTACCAGCCCGCCGGTGACCAACCGAAGGCCATCGCTCAACTGGTCGAAGGGCTCCAACGCGGCGAGCGGTTCCAGACCCTCCTCGGTGTAACCGGATCGGGCAAGACGTTTACGATGAGCAATGTCATCGCAGCCGTTCAACGCCCGACGCTGGTCATTTCGCCAAACAAAACTCTCGCAGCGCAGCTCTATGGCGAATTCAAGAGCTTCTTCCCGCACAATGCCGTCGAATTTTTCATCAGCTACTACGACTACTACCAACCCGAAGCCTACATTCCAAGCACGGACACCTACATCGAAAAAGACATCGCTATCAACGACGAAATCGATCGTCTCCGACTCCGCGCAACGTCTGCGCTCGTTGAAGGACGGCGGGATGTCATCGTCGTGGCGTCGGTCAGTTGTATCTATGGGATTGGCTCGAAAGATGACTTCGCGGCGATGATATTCCCACTCCACGTGGGCATGCAGATTGGACGCAAAAAACTCCTCGAACGACTCAATGAACTCCTCTTTTCTCGGAACGATGCCGAACTTGGTCGGGCATGTTACCGCGTCCGCGGCGACGTCGTTGATGTTGTCCCAGCCTACGAAGACGAAGTCGCGCTCCGCATCGAGCTCTGGGACGATACCATCGAGCGGCTTTCACTGATTCGACTCGCTGACGGCAAACCACTGGAGCACTACGAAAGCTACACGCTCTACCCTGCCCGGCAATTTGTCACCACGAGCGCCAACCTCCGCCGCGCAATCGAAGCAATCAAGGACGAGCTCTACCACCGACTCAAAGAGCTCAACGAGCAAGGCAAGTACGTCGAAGCACAGCGTCTGGAGCAGCGGACACTCTACGACATCGAAATGCTCAAGGAGGTCGGCTACTGCTCAGGCATCGAAAACTACTCCATGCATCTTGCCGGACGCACCTTTGGGGAGCGCCCGACGACATTGATTGATTACTTCCCGCCCGATTATCTCCTCATCGTAGATGAAAGCCACGTGACCATTCCCCAACTTCGTGCGATGTACAATGGCGACCGGCATCGCAAAGAGATTTTGGTCGAGTACGGCTTTCGCTTGCCGTCGGCGCTCGAGAATCGTCCTCTGCGATTCGACGAGTTTGAATCGCTCATCAACCAGGCAATTTTTGTCAGCGCAACGCCTGGCGACTATGAACTGGAAAAGTGCGGAGGTGTCGTCGTCGAGCAGATCATTCGCCCCACTGGGTTGCTCGATCCGCGCATCGAGGTTCGCCCAGTCCGCACACAGATTGACGACTTGCTCGAAGAAATTCGCAAGCGTGCCGCACGCAAACAACGCGTGCTTGTGACAACACTCACCAAACGGATGGCCGAAGACCTTGCCGACTACCTGAGCAATCTCGGAATCCGCGTCGCTTACATCCACAGCGAAATTGATGCGCTCGACCGCGTCGAGATCATCCGTAAGTTGCGATTGGGCGAATTCGATGTCTTGGTTGGCGTCAATCTCTTGCGGGAAGGTCTCGACATGCCTGAAGTATCCCTCGTCGCAATTCTCGACGCTGATAAAGAAGGCTTCCTCCGCAGTGAACGTTCGCTCCTGCAGATTGCAGGACGGACCGCTCGCAACGAAGACGGCATGGTCATTCTCTACGCAGATACTGTCACTGGCTCGATGCAGCGCGTCATCGAAGAAACCAACCGCCGCCGCCGCATCCAGCAGGAATACAACCGCGCGCACGGCATCAATCCGCGGACAGTCTATAAATCGCTCGAGGAAATTCTCCAGGCGACAACGGTCGCTGACGTCAAACTCCAACGCCAAAAGCTCAAGCACGAGGCCGAAGTAATTCGCCAACGCCAATCCATCGAACCGCTCCTTGGCAAACTCAACCGGCAGCAACTGGAGGAACTCATTGGAGAGCTATTTGCGCAAATGAAACAGGCTGCTCGCGATCTTGACTTCGAACGTGCCGCCCAACTTCGCGATGAAATCCAACGTCTCCAACTGGCACTCCAAGTAGAATCGAACTAAACAAGATGGAGCGTTGCCAACAAGCTTGCTTTGGTCTCTCCGATGGCAGTCACACAGCAGCGAGCATCTGCTGCTCGGCCTGGCTGAGCGTGCGTTGCGTTGCAAGGAGATCATCCAGCTCTTCGCGTCTGCGAATCAGGAGTGCCTTTCCATCGAGAACGAGCACCTCGGCCGGACGGCATCGCGCGTTGTAATTGGAACTCATCGCATAGCCATAAGCGCCAGCATTCATGATGCAGAGGATATCCCCTTGCCGAATCTCTGCGATTGGGCGATCCCATGCGAACGTATCGGTTTCGCAGATGTATCCCACCACTGAGTAAATGCGCGGCTTACCGCAAGGATTCGAGAGGTTGATGATGTGGTGGTAGGCATCGTAGAACATTGGGCGAATCAAATGGTTGAATCCCGCATTGACGCCGGCGAACAGCGAGGAGACCGTTTGCTTGACAGTCGTCACCTCGACGAGGAAGTACCCTGCTTGACTGACCAAATACTTTCCGGGCTCGAACCAAAGCTCAAGTGATCGTCCGTAACGCTCACAAAAGCCGAGGAATGCTCTGCTCATGACAGCTCCGAATTCGGCAATGTCGGTTGCGGTGTCGCCAGGCTTGTAGGGTACCTTGAAGCCGCTGCCGAGATCGAGAAACTCCAAGTGCGGAAAATGCTCAGCAATCTCGAAGAGCACACCCGCAGCGGTAACGAAAACCTCCGGCTCGTAAATGTCCGAACCGGTGTGCATGTGGAGTCCAATCACGCGGATGCCATAGCTTTCAACGATGCGAAGGAGGTGGCGCAATTGGAGAATCGAGATGCCGAACTTCGAGTCAATGTGCCCAACCTGGATATGTGGATTGCCACCAGCGGTGATGTGCGGATTGATGCGAATGCCGCAGCCAACGCTGCTTCCCAGTTCATGCCCGAATCGCTCCAGCATCGCAAGATCATCAATGTTGACGGTCGCACCAGCTTCGACACCGCGGCGAATCTCGTCGAACGAAACGCAGTTTGGAGTAAAGCAGATCGCCTCCGGAGGTACACCTGCACGGCGTGCGAGAAAGACTTCCTCGATGGACACCGCATCCACACCGGCGCCACAGCGGTGGAGTAGCTCAATCACCGCCAAGCTTGGCAGTGCCTTGCATGCGAATTTGATCGAAAGACGGATACTTGGGTCAAACGCTCGCGCAAACTGCTCGTACTGCCGGATGATGCGCTCGCCATCGTAGACGTAGAGCGGCGTTCCAAAGCGATGAGCCAGCTCGCGCAGCTCGATGCCTTGCACCTGTAGAGGTTGCCAGACATCGTTGGATAGTTGTTCCATCTTCATTCGTTGGTCAGTAGATTGACTTCAGTTTGGTAGTATCCATTGCTGGCTGGCGGTGATTAGCAGAGTCCTTTGCCTGCGCGCGAGTATCTTCCCGCTGTTGTCGTTCTCGATCGGATTCGTCCTCGCCACAACTGTCGCAATGGCTACTGTCAAGTTCTTCAACTCTGAGTTGCGGCAACATCGAAACCGAGTCAATTCGGAAATACCTCCCGACGCGGAGAATGCTCGTGCTAAGAGCAACTGCAATGCAGGCACCCGCTACAATCGCAGCGATCGTTTGCACTCTACGA
>BEHW01000089.1 GCA_002898675.1 bacterium HR20 | reverse complement strand
GCGCAGAACGTGGTGCGTAGATGCTTGCGACATATGCGTTCGTGCTGGCATGTCCAGTTGCATTCGCGTTGATGATGTCTGTAAACAGCGGCGGTGCGTTCGGTACCCAAAGGTCGAATGCAGCTGGGAGTAGCGGCCGCCGAGCGCAGAGATGCACCGTCAGAAACGGTGAGTAGTGCAGAGCATGCATTGCATTTTTCTGCGCCTCTGGTAGCTCGGGAATGACCCACGGGAGCATGAATTTCTGCACTGCAACTATCGCTACCCGTGATCGAAAGCGGTGGAGCCTACCGGCAGCATCAATTGCCCATGTTGTGGGATTTCGATGAGCATCCTCGATGTGAAAGCATGTCATCCCGGTCTTGATGCGGTCGCCGAGCTTCTGCACAATGTGTGCGCTCAGTGCTCCTAAGCCACCGGGGAACGTGTAGCGTGGTGTATCGAGCTCATTGGCGTAGAAGTTCAGCAGGGAGTATGCGTTGATGTTCTTCAAGGTATCGCCCATCGAGGATCGGGCGTAGAGCTCGAGCAGCGAGTGCAAAAACGGCGAACGGTACGAGGCAAGAAACTCGCTGGCACGTTGAGCATCGAGCTTGCTCAATGCAGGCGGAAGAGTGTCCGGAAGTGGATAGGCAGGTATGCTTCCTCGAGTGCGCATATCCAGCAACTCATCCCGAAAGCGCCGAAGTTCTGCTTGTTCTGTCCGTGGAAGCGGTAGGGACGATATCACGCTGTCATTCCACAGCTGTTCGACCGGCTGCCCCTCGATGATGACGGCGTCTGGTGGAACTGTTGTGGGCGCGAGTCCGGCATACTTGCACAGCTCGCCGATTATGTCGGTTTGCTCGACAAAGTAGATGGAAGCCAGTGGGTAGCGCTGCTCGTTGTACGAACCTGCCCGTGCGGCGCCACCGCCGACTGGCTCGCTATCGAGGATGAGAACGTCGAATCCTGCCGTAGTCAAAAGCACAGCAGCAGCCAGTCCAGCAGGCCCAGCACCGACGATCGTTACGTCTGCTGTATGGGCAACGGCATTCTGCCAATCAATTCCTTGGCGTTGATGCTCGCGAATGAAGCGGTGCGGATTTTCGTACTGCTGGCGTGCTACTTCTGGCCCGATGTCTCGGGCGCGTTCAACGGTGGCACTGCGGCGGTTGCAACCACCAAGTGGCGGGGATAGGTAGAGTGCACCGCTCCCCAGGAGCACAATGCGAAGGAAATCACGTCGGCTGGGCATGCGTTGATAGCCAAGGATGGGTGATCACTCTGCCACGTGGCGGCTACTTCATCGGCTCGATGACGAAGTATGTGCCGCCGGTGTAGAATCGTCCTTTCGGACGCAGCTTTCGTGGCGGTGGATTGTATGGATCCGTTGTAGATGTCGCAATGATTGAAAGCCGCGAAGCTGCAATGCCTCGTGCACTCAAGAACGCACGGATTGCTTCAGCGCGCTTGCGTGCCAGTTCTGCCATGCGTTCGCGAGTATCCTCGTGGTCGGGATAGCATTCGATCCCAAGCTTGACGTCAGGATTGAGCGACAGCAACTCTGCGTAGCGCGCAAGTTCTTCCTCCGCACCAACACGGAACGTTGCTTTATCACCCTCGAAAAGTGGAATGCTGACGACAACGCGCTGGCCGGCATTCTTTGCACGAAGCGTGAAGTCCCGCGAGAGCTCTGTGTATCGAGTAGCAGGAGGTACGGTTACTGTATCACGTGTGGTCATGTACCCTTCTGCACGAAGCTCCACGACGTAGCGGCCACCAGGCTTGACAATCACCTGGTAGGCACCGTTCTCAGATGCATTCGAGCGGGTTTCGTTGACTTTCGTCCCGCGCTGGTCGTAGAGCGTAAGGTTCGAGGTAATGCCTTTCCGCGTCTCCGCATCGAGCACGACGCCTTGGAGCAGAACTGTTGCAGCGATTTGTGCGGAGCAACTGACGGTGATGCAGAGCGCGCTCAGTGAGATTACCATTGGCTTCATCGCTTCTTCCGCTTTGATTTTTTCGTTTGACTTGTTGCGTGCACCGACGAGGATTTAGCACGGGATGTTGCGCTTTCCGCAACTGTCTCAGCCAGTGAAAAATCCTGCGTTAGCTCGGAGAACTTGTTCGAAGGGGGAATGGTGAGTGTGTACGTAAAGCGCTCGAGATTATCGGTCGTAATGGTGATGCTATACGTCCTGCCTGGTGCGAGCACTGTTTGGTAGGAGCCATCAGCAGCACTTTTGGCACGCACTGCCTTTCCGCTTTCATCGCGGAAGAGGAGCTCGACGTTTGCCGGAGCACCTTTGTACCGCACAACGCCGCGGAGCAGCACCGTTGGTTCCAGTTGCCACGCAAGCAGATACGGTGCAGCGAGCATGCAGAGGGTAACAATGCGAGCAATCATCGCTTCCGTTGAGATTGAGTGTTGATCGGGCTGTTGCGAGACCAGATACGAATCGAGCCATCGCTGCACCCGGCGACAATGGTGCTCCCATTGCTGGTGACGTCGATGCTCCATATCGGAACGCCGAGGTTGACACTATCGAGCAGCGAACCTGTGGCGACATCCCACATTCGGATGAAGCCATCGTGACCGGCGCTTAGCAGCGTTGTGTTGTTACCAGCAAATGTCAAGTCCGTGACGTAGCCGTCGTGCGCATCGAGCGTGCGGAGGAGTTGTCCTTGCGGTATGCTCCAAATCTTGATGAATCCCTCCCGATCAGCACTGGCGAGCGTGCGACTGTCGAAGGAAAAAAGAACAGTGGTACACGGTGCTGTATGGGGTGGGCCACTGAGTGTAATTGCTGGCGATGGACTCGTCGGAGACCAGACGAGCACTTGCATATCGTCACCACAGGAGGCAATCAAGCTGTCGTTGTAGCTGAACGCAACGCCTGTGACCGCACCAGTATGACCGCGGAAGGTCTTTAGTTCCGCACCAGTTTGCCAATCCCACATCTTCACTGTTCGATCGGTGCTTCCGCTTACGACGAAGCGACCTGTATCGGTCTGGCTAAAGTACACGCAGAGGACATCGCCCTGATGCCCGCTGAGAAGCTGCTCTTGCGTGCAGCCATTGGCAGACCAGATGCGGATGGTGCGATCGTTGCTCGCACTGGCGATGTGGCGATCGTCGCCGGAAAACGAGACGTTGTTGACCATGCTGGAGTGGCCGCTGCCAGCACAGAGCAGCGTCATCTCGGGCAGCCGCCAGAGCTTGACGGTGCCGTCAAGTCCACAGCTTGCCACGAGCGAGTCGCTTTCGCTGATGAAGATGCCAAGGACATCTCCCGCGTGTGCTGCAGTGATGATGCGGATCGGCTTGTGGGATTGAGCATGCATGCACTCGCCGGCGAGCACGAGTGCGAACAGAACGTGCGCAAGACGAAACTTCATGCGTGCAAATCTCCAAAGAGTTCTTCCAATCGCTGGAGCGTCGAAAGGATCGTTTCGGCTTCCTGGCGGGTGAGGGTGATCGTATCGGTCTGGCTGGCAAGTTTCGCACGGAGCTCGGCTGCACGACGCTTTTCGGCGTACCGCTGTTCGATGCTTGCATCGCTTGCGATGTGTTCAAGCTCTTCGGGAATGCCGTCGGCAAGCAGCGTGCGCACTTCTGCGATCGTCTTCCGTTGCTCGCGGAGCAGGACCTTGAGCACACGGAGGACCCGGAGATCGCGTTCGGTATAGACACGGTTGCCGGCACGGTTCTTGTTTGGGTGTAATGCCGGAATTTCCCGTTCCCAGTGGCGGAGGATGTGTTGCTCTTCATCGAAGAGCTCGCTAACTTCGCGAATGGAGTAGTAGAGCTTTGGAATATCGGTGTGCTTCACGCGCGTGCTCCGCAACAAGCCCGTTGCAACGTTGGACGCAAATATACACGTCGGTAGCTATCGAGTTCGTCTCCCCGCTGTGACTTGCAGGCAAATAGTTTGATGAGCACCTATCACTTTAGCCATCCGAGCGATCGCACCCTTGTTGCCCATGTCGAATCGCTCCTACGTCGCGTTCCCGAGATCGAGGAGCTTGACCCCCAGCGACGATTCAACCTTATCGTCGCAACGATGGAAGCAGTCACCAACGCTGTCGAACACGGCAACCAATCGGATCCGAGCAAGACAGTTGATCTCTGGGTCGAAGTCAGCGATGATGCGATCCGCGTGCACGTTCGAGACTACGGGGGTGGCTTCGATCCCAGCGATCTCCCCGATCCCCGGATGCGCGAAAATCTCCTCCGCGAGGGTGGACGCGGGGTTTTTCTCATGCGTGCCCTTGTTGATCACGTGGAATTTGTTCAACGCCAGCCAGGGACGGAGGCGATCATCACCCTCTATCGGTAGGGAATGCTGCTACCAGAACGCATTCCTCCAGTGCCGAATGGCAATGCTGCCATCGGCTCCTTCCTCGATTGCGATGACGTCGAAACGATATTCACGTGCTTCGAGTGCGGTGATCGCCAGGAACCCCTCTGCGATACGGCGGAGCTGCCGGCGTTTGGCGGCAGTGATGGCATCTTCGGGTGTACCGTACGTGGCGGTCCGGCGATACTTGACCTCGATGAAGACAAGTGCTGCACCATCGTACGCGATGAGGTCAATTTCGCCATGGCGCCCCAAGCGAAAGTTTCGCGTGACGATGCGGTAGCCCTGCTCGAGAAGAAACTGCTCAGCAAGGTGCTCGCCGCGACGACCTGTTGAGTGGCGATCCATCACTCAAAGCGCAACGATTCTGCAATCGAAAGCTGCATTGCACGCCGAGCCGATGGCTGCGCAGCAAGCAGTGATGCGCCAAGACTAATGGCACAAACTGCCAGTGCCGCCGTCCAATCGAGCGCGATGGGAAGCTCTTGCATGATGTAGCGATCGGGATCGAGCATGATCCAGTGGAACTGCTGCTGTCCCAGACAAAGTCCGATCCCCAGCACCGCGCCGAGCACAGTGCCAACTGTGCCGACGAGCAACCCATGGTACTGGACGATACGCCCGATGAAAGACTTGCTCGCTCCGAGTGTCCGCAGAATTGCGATGTCCCGCTGTTTGGAGCTGACAGTCATCGTCAGCAGTGCAGCAATGTTGAACACCGCCAGCAGGACAATGAGCGATAGAAGGAGGAACGACGCGATGCGCTCCCATTCCATCACTGCATACATCTCGCGGTGCAAATCTCTCCACGTGAGCACACGGAAGCGACTACCAAGCGCACTGGCAAGCAGCGATGCCGCGCGGTCACCGCTGTGGCGGTCTGCGCAAAAAACATCGAGTGAGGTCGCTGCTGAGCTAGAACACTCGAACAGTCGAGCAGCCAGCGTGTGCGATGTAACCACGAGCGTGTAGTCGTAGGTCCGATCGTTGGTCAGTAGCAACCCTGTCACGCGTACTATCACCGGGGAAAGGATGCCAAGCCCGAGTGCAGCGTGTTGCATCGCTTCGGGGGAGTAGAGCGTGAGCGTATCCCCCGGTAACACACCGAGCCGTTCAGCAGCGCCAGCGCCAATGAGAACTTCGGCATCAGATCGCGGAAGCCGGCCAACGATGACCGTGGGTGCAATGCGCTGCACCGCTATGCGGTCAGCACCACGAATCTGCACAACGTGGAAGGCACCGCGGTGCTCTGCGACTGCGCGTCCATCGAGAACTGGCACAACGGTAGCGTCTGGAAGCATGGATCGAAGTGCATTCGCAAGGGAGTCTGCTGCCGGTAGATACTTGCCCTCGCGGCCTACGATGCGCACATGCGGGTCAATCCGCAGCATGATGCTTTCGAACAGCTCGCGGAATCCAAGGAAAATCGAGGCAACGCAAATGACGGCTGCGACACCAATCGTAATGCCAATGAGACCGAGCAAGCCGATAATTCCGCTCGATTGAATGGCTCGCTGGTTGCGTAGATACCGCAGCGCAATCCATCCGGCATACTTCATCGAATGCACGTTGGAACAGGTGCAACGTCTATTTTCGCACAGCCAAACTACGATACGCCTGGTGATGTTCCGCAGTGTCCTGATTGCCAATCGCGGCGAAATTGCTCTTCGCATCGCCCGCACATGTCGCAGACTCGGCATCAAAACCGTTGCGATTTATTCGAACGCAGATGTGCACTCTCCACATGTCCGTGCATGCGACGAGGCATATCCAATCGGTGGAACTACTCCGCGGGATAGCTACTTGGTCATCGAGAAAGTACTCGACATTGCTCGTCGCGCCCGCGTTGATGCGATCCACCCTGGCTATGGCTTCCTTTCGGAAAATGAACACTTCGCCGCAGCGGTTGCGGAGGCAGGGATTGCATTCGTTGGGCCATCGGCAGAAGCAATTCGATTGCTCGGTGATAAAACTGCAGCACGGCAGCTTGCGATTCGCTTGGGAGTGCCCGTTGCACCCGGATCGCAAGGCGCGGTGGAGTCGCTTGCAGAGGCTGAACATGTTGCCCAGCAGATAGGTTTCCCGCTGCTGATCAAAGCTGCAGCAGGCGGTGGCGGCAAGGGCATGCGCTTGGTCGAACATGCCGCCGAGCTGGCAGAACTTTTCGAATCAGCCCAACGCGAGGCACTCAGCGCGTTCGGCGATGGGCGCGTATTCTTAGAGCGCTACATCGTCCAGCCACGCCATATCGAAGTGCAGGTCCTGGCCGATACGCATGGAACGGTGGTGTACTTTCCAGAGCGTGAATGCTCAATTCAACGCCGACACCAGAAAGTGATCGAGGAATCGCCATCCCCGCGCGTTGATCAAAGTCTCCGACGCACGATTGGAGAAGCAGCCGCACGACTGATCACAGCTGCTGGTTACACGAATGCCGGAACGGTCGAGTTTCTCCTCGATGCCGATGGCTCGTTCTACTTCATGGAAGTCAACACTCGGCTTCAGGTGGAGCATCCCGTCACTGAGATGATTTCTGGCGTAGATTTCGTCGAGCAACAACTCCGCATTGCGTGCGGGGAGTCACTCGATCTCGACCAAGAAGCAGTGCTCGTGCCCAATGGCCATGCGATCGAATGCCGCATCTGCGCCGAAGATGTGTTCAACGATTTCCTGCCCGATGCAGGCACGATCAAGCGCCTTGTGCTTCCCGACGGCGAAGGCATCCGCAACGATTGCGGCGTGGAAGAGGGTTCGGTGATCTCGGTATACTACGACCCGATGGTCGCAAAACTCATCGTCCATGCCCCAACGCGCGCAGAATGCATCCAGCGTACACTCGATGCGCTGGCGCGGTACGTGCTTGTGGGGGTGCGGACAACGATCCCGTTCTGTCGTGCAGTGCTCCAGTCGGATGCCTTTCAGCGCGGGGACTACTCGACGCGCTACGTGAGCCAGTACTGGAACGCCGACGGACCGGAGTTCGACGATCCAGCGATGCTCGCCGCACTCGCTGCGCGTGCGTGGGCCGACTATGCGCAGCGGCGGATGCCAAGCTGGACTACAGCGTGAAGCGGTGCGAGTGCTCGCAGAAACACCGCACCAGCTCGATGCTCCGTTCGACGTCTTCGCGATGGACGGACTCCACGACAGAATGTGCGTAGCGGCAAGGAATCGAGATTGTGCAGACTGGAATGCCACTGCGGGCCAGCTGCATGCCGCCCGCATCTGTCCCACCGCGTGGGAGAATTTCCATCTGGTAGCGAATGCTGTTTTCTTCGGCAAGGAGGCGGAAGAATTCCACAAGGCGTGGATCGGAGATCGAGTAGCTGTCCATGATCTTGATGGCGACACCCTGACCGAGGCGGACACACCAGTTGCGTTCCTCGACGCCGGGAATATCTGCAGCAATGGTGATGTCGAGCGCAATGCCAATGTCCGGCTCTAAGCCGAATGCTGCAACCTTTGCGCCGCGAACGCCGACTTCTTCCTGCACTGTCGCAACGGCGACGATTGTGTCCTGGCTCGATGCATAGCGTTTGAATGCTTCAGCCATGACGTACACGCCGACGCGGTCATCGAGCGTTTTGCCTGTGTAGAACGCTCCCAGTTCAACCAGTTCGCGCTCGAGCGTAACCGGATCGCCAATTCGAACAAGAGCATTGACCTCCTCTGGGCTTCGCCCGGTGTCAATGAACATGTCTTCCAGCGGGACAGCTTTTGTGCGTTCTTCGGGCGTGGTAAAGTGAGTCGGTTTGGTTCCGAAGACACCGAGAATACGCTCACGCCCGTGAATCCAGACGCGCTGTGCATCGAGAACACGCGGATCGAAACCGCCAAGCGGCTGGACGTAGAGGAAGCCTTCCTTGGTGATGTGCCGCACGAGGAACGAAATTTCATCCATATGCGCAGCGAGCATGATGGTGCGTGGATTGGGTCCAGTACCGTTGCGGCGGAAGAATACGTTACCCATTGCGTCAGTGGTGACATCATCAGCGTATGGCGAAAGATGCTCGACGAGAAATGTGCGGAATGCATCTTCTCTACCTGGCGGCGCAGGAATACCGCAGAGCGTCCGGAGAAGCTCAAATGACATTGAATCGTTGCGTCAGTAGTGAGACATTGCACTGCAATCTACGCACACCAAATCCGTACAATTGCGTATTGCGAGCCTC
>BEHW01000088.1 GCA_002898675.1 bacterium HR20 | reverse complement strand
CTGTCGAGCGAGGCTCGGGTGCGGAGGGCGCAAGTGTGAAGCATTCCGCAGGACTGGCTCCGCCAATCGTAAAGCGCCAGGTCGGTCCACGGCGGTAGGGGTGGCTGGTATCGGCGGGGTCAGCATATTCAACACGCCAGTAGTACGTGCCAGGAGCGAGATTCAGCCCCGACCAGTTCTTGCGACCGAAGAGCTCCCTGGCACCGGCGTCGTTGGTGACGAAATTCCCCGTCGAAGGGATGAACACGCTGCGAGATGCAACGCGATTGGAAAATGCTGAATCCCGGGCGAGTGTCACACGGATAAATTCCGCTGCCGCCCCGAACATCATGCCGCTGGTGCCACCGCCACGCAGGGTGAGAAGATCGGGAGGCTCGTACACGAGCTGCTCCGGTGCAGGAATTGTCCACGAAAGTGTCAGCCCATCGCCGGTGGGAAGATTGGCATTATGTCCAGGGGACGGATCGCTCGGCATACGGAGTCCGAGAGTGAACGTGTTCTGTCCAGTGGTCACTGAATAGCGTCGCTCATCGCGTCCCTCGCGGCGGGTCAATGTGGCATCCACCCTCCAGCGGTACGTTGTCCCCCGGCGGAAGCGATCGTTCCATTCCACCCGAGATCCTGTCCCACTCCATTGATTGGTAATCAGGAGCCGTGCACGGTCCTCAGCGTTGCTGTAGCCTGTGAGCCCTTGCCCTTCGATCGGACCACGCGGCCATTCCAGTGTGCGGCGATTGGTGCCGAGTTCGGCATCGCTCGATGAAACCTCAACCGTGTACTCCGCGCGGATTACGTCGGCACAGTACGGTCCCCACTGCACGATGAGATGAGGAGGGAGCCACGGGATGGTATCACCCGAGCGGGGGTAGTACGCTCGAAGTGTCATCGGTGCACTGCAGGAGGCAGCGATCGTGCTGCCCGGACATTCGATGGAAAACGTCCCGATATCGCTCTTACCACGAGTTCCCCCACGCGTTGCAATTGGATTGCCACGACTATCGAGCGCCTCAACTTGCCAGGCGATCCCGGTACATCGCGGCGAACGCCGTTGGACAAGATCCAAAAGCACAGGATTATTCGGTGCAATTGTGTAGCTCGTTGCCCGCGTGCGCTCATCCACAACGGTTTCTGAACGAGTCGCACTTTCGAGCGCTTGGCGAGGAAGCTGCCCTTCGAACATTCCAACCGCACGGACGCGGTATTCGATGCCTTCAGGAGGAGCAGGGACTAATGGTTGCCATTGCAGCAGAATCGCTTGGTCGCAGCGTTGTGCTGAATCTCGACTCAATGGGCGAATCAGTACTGGCGGCTCAGGCCATACAACCCGTGAGGTAGCGCAGCGGAGACCGGTGGTTGCAAGCTCAGTCCGGCGGTCGTCGGCACGGAGAACCGTCACGCAAAACTCGTAGTCCCCTTCCGGAATCGCACCGGCTGTAAGAATGCTCGTGCGAATGGCAGCGTCAATCTCAAGGGCATTCTCGCAAATGAGGTCGGGTCCGTTGAGGATTCGTGTTTCTCCTGCTCCTATCCTAATCACCGGCATACAAGGGTGACTGTTGTTCGTTCGGGCTGTCTGCCCGGTCGTCGTATTCGTCAGCACAATCCCCAGTACGACTTCCTGCGGGCTTCCGCTAAGGTTGATGAGCGTGACGCGAACTACTGTAGGATCCCGTCGCCACTCGTCGAGCTGGCTCGGTGCAGGGTTACGGACCGTAACCAGAACGTTAAAACTCGGCGGCTGCGCTGCAATGGAGATGGCGAATACAAGCACAACAAGTGGGTACACCACGACACGCATGGGCGCCTCCGAAAATTGTTTGACATCATTACCACTTGCTGGTGAAAGTGCACCACACGCGTGGGTATGGTGCCCCTCGTCAGACAGTGGTCTCTAAAAGCTGACCGCGTACTGCAGGCTGCCGAACAGTTCGCTGTATCGGTTGCCCTGCTGGGCGGTCAGATCGAAGGTGTTGTTCATCACTTGCAATGTGAGCGTACCCCACTGCTCCAGCGAATAGCTCAGGGCGGCCCGCAGGAGCAGCTGGAACGTGCTGCGCGTGGTGCTGGTCATGTTGAGGCCAGCCGTCCCACGCAGCGTAAAGCGCTCGGCAAAGGGATAGGTGACCGATTCGTTCAGCGTTGCGAAACGTATGTTCTGAAGAGCGGTTTCCGTGCGGTTGTAGCTCAACGAACTGCTCAAGCCAAGCTTCGACGGAAGCTGGACTGTATGCGCGAGCGTCGCGCTCAGCATGGAATTGTTGCCGTAGCGCCCAGTGATGATGTTGTTGTCGCGCGTCCGTTGGTAGGTCAGCGTGGCAGAGATGAAATGGCTTGTGCTGCCGCTGCTCCACTGCCAGGTTGGTGTGAGGGTCACTGTTTGCGTGACATTGTCGGCACGGAGCGTGTCATTGGCGTGGTTGGATTGCATTGTGTACTGGCCGAGTTGGACGTCAACACCTACAGCATCGCTGAGCTGCCAATTGACACCAGCATTGGCAGTCAACCGCTCGATCGTTGCGATTCGCGTTTGGCGGAGGTTATTGGTGCGCCGTCCGACGCTCGCGCGGAAGGAAAGCCTGCCATCGAGGATTCGCACGTACGGGGATGCCGTTAGATCGAGCACGTCGTTGAGCAGCTGGGCATACCCAAGCGTAACAAAGCCAGGTCCGATCCACTGCCCATCGAGCATGAGTCCCCAGGTCGTGCTCGGTGCAATCGTGAGATTCAGCCGCGCCGCACCATCGAGGTTAGAGGTAGCGTTGGTTGGCACAATCTGCTGCAAGAGCGAAGGGATGTTCGCAGTCAGTGCACTATCGGGTCCTGCCGCTGTATTGTTGGTAAAAAGACCAGCAGCGACTTCTCCCCGCAGCCGCACTGCCCCGCCGAACATGCTGCTCCCTGCTGCGAGCGAGACGACGGCATTCGCTTGCGGCGCAGCGGTAAGGCTATCCCGACGGATCGTGCCCGGCTCGTCTTGCGATGCCATTGCTTGCAGCGTCACAAAGCTCCCGTCTGCTGATTCGTAGCCGAGTTTGCCGAGCACAATGCGTCGGCGATATTCACCCCAAAACGCCAGCGCACTATCGGGGTTCCGCGCCTGGCGTGTGTAGCCGTAGTGAAACGCGAGCCGGAAGTTGCCCGGACTCAGCTCGACACCGCCGCCGAGAATGCGCAAGTCCCCGAAGGTGTAATCTGACACCCGAGTGGAATACCACCCGCCAAACAGTTGCACCCACTGCCCAATGCGCGGTGTGACCCCAAATTGGTTGAACGGCTGCTGGTACCCGATCTGCCCGCTATTGAGGTATAGCTCGAACGGAAGGTCAATTTGATCGAACAGAACGACGTTGACTCGCGCAACGGTACGGTACGTCTCCGAAGGGAGTCGCGCTGGATTCCCGTATGCACGGTAGATGTCTGCTGAACTACCGAATGAGCCACCGACCCGAACAGACTGTGCGAGCAGTACGGTGGCACATCCAACCAATGTTAGGCAGAGTGTAATCGCACTACGCATAGGACAACCCTTGAGGATGAACAAATTTACACAACACCGCACAAAACATGCAGTGAAAAAGCAGCATCTCTCTTGCTGCGCTGACGGTCCTGCTGCTCCAACGTACGAGATCAGCTACCGCAGCAAGCAGGGTGTATTTTTGCCCGACGTTACGTTTCGTCTCGATGAAGCATCGCATCGGATACCTACTCGTTCTCGTGTTGACCAACGCACTGGTAGCCCAGACCATCGTCAGCATCCCCGATACTACGGCATATCGGGGGTCGGTACTGACGCTTCCTGTTCGCATAGACCGGGCTGTTTTGCTGGACGATACCATCTCGGTCACCTTCGAGTACTCGCAAGCGTCGCTGCGTATCGAGCAAATTGCCGCGAGGTTCCCCAGCGAGCTGCGGATCCTGCGTTCTGCTATCAACCCAGCACCGAGCGCTGAGCGCGGCACTGCTACAGTCGAGGCAATCGCAGTGAAGGTGTTGCCTTACCTGGAACTTGATATCCTCTGCAGCGTGCTCTGGAGCGGCTCGTCGCCTGCATCAGTGACCGTCAGCGCCCTCGAGATCAATCACAGCGCGCAGCTACTCTCTCCTGAAGGCGGTCAGATTACATTGCTCCCTGCGCAAGCGCTCACCGTAGAAGGAAGAGCATCGCTCGGCCCACTACGTCCCCAGCCACTCTACGAGCCACGCCTTGAGGTTACGTACTGGCTTGGAGACGATGGCCAGCCATCGTTTGTTCTCTTCGATCCACTCGGCAGAGAATACGGCCGATGGAGCGCACCACCTCAATCGGCAGGACCGCACACGATCGTACTGGAACTTGAGCGCATGGCTACTGCTGCTGGCGTCTACTACCTCCGTATGCAAGTTGGGCCGCACCTCCGCATCGCACCATGCGTCATTGGCAAGTGAACCGTATCCTGCTGCTGAGCGGTGTGATTTGTGCAGTTGCGCTCTCGAGCAGCGTAGCATCCGCACGTCAGCAAATCAACACCCCCTCCGACACAACGATAACTCGCACGCTCACCTCAGAGGGAACTGAGTTTTGGCTCTGCTTCATGAAAAATTTCCGCGAACGGGATCCGGAGAAACCTGGCACCTACGAACCAGCTGTGCTCGAAGTTTTCTTGACTGCGGATGACGACGCTGACGTACAGCTTGAAATTCCAAGCCTCGGATTTCGCCATCGGCTCCGCGTCCCTGCCGGTGCAATTCGCAACGTGCAAATCACCCCAGAGGCGGAGCTGGACACCTTCCCTCGTCCGCAAGCACGCGCGCTCCGCATCACAAGCGATCGGCCAATCACCGTCTATGCGCTCAACCACCGGATTCAAACGACGGACACCTACTTGGCGCTGCCCATCGGCGTTCTCGGCACGGAATACCGCGCACTGTGCTACAGCAAGCTCTCGGCTGCGCTTGCACCGATCTTCGCGATCGTTGCGACCGAAGACGATACTCGTATCGAAATCACCCCTACCTCTCCAACAACGGACGGTCACAACGCTGGCGAACGCTACACTGTAGTGCTCGATCGCGGGCAGGCGTATCAAGTGCGCGCAAGTTTTGCCTCAACTGGCTCCGGCGATCTGACAGGAACTGCAATTGTCGCCTCCAAACCAATCGCTGTCTTCAGCGGGCATACGTGCGCGTATGTTCCACCAGGCGTGAAAGCATGTAACCATCTGGTCGAGCAGCTCCCACCTGTTTCGACGTGGGGCAAGCACTATTTTCTCGGCAGACTCCAAGGGCGGAGCAAATACACCTTCCGCATCTTGGCAGCGTTCAACGGAACACGCGTCTTCAAGAACCAATCGCTCATCGCTGTCCTCGATGCGGGCGAGTACTACGAAGAACCAAACGAAAGCGCCAACATCCAACTGACAGCAGATAAACCAATCCTGGTGGCCCAATACGCCCAAGGCTTTGCCAACGGTGATCAAGTTGGCGATCCGATGATGATTTTAGTTTCCCCGACGCAGCAATTTGTCCGGCGCTACCGCATCGCAACGCCCATCCAGGGGCAGTGGAACCACTACGTCAACATCATCGCACGGGAAGAAGCGCTCGGGACTATTCGCCTCGACGGGCAACGCATCAGCCGCAACTTATTCGAACGCATCGGCGTGAGCAGCTACTTCATTGCAGCTGTTCGGCTCGATTACGGCGCGCACACGATTGAAGGCGACGAACCCTTCGGCCTCTACTCCTACGGGTTCGGCTACGGCTACGACGGTTACGATGCCTATGGAACGATGGGCGGGCAATCATTTCTGCTCCTCGACACGTTGCGGGATCGCTTGCCGCCAACGACTGCATTTTCTCGATCGCCGAGCGGCAAGGCACTCCACGTCATTGCTCGTGACGACCGCTCAACCGACCGCGGACTTGCCAGCATTGAACCGCTCCTGGCGCTGAACATGCGTGCATACCTCCCCCGCATCGAGTCTGGCCAGCCCCAAGCAGAATTCGACATTCACCCGCTCGATCCTGAGCAGGACGGCCAACTTACTCTCCGCATCACCGACGTCGCCGGCAACAGCACCACCGTCACCTACACGTACTGCTTCAACCCGATGCGAGGGAGCTTCGAATTCATCACCAGCGATCAGTGTCCGCCCCAGCGACCGTGGACAGTTACGCTTGCTGGTATAGCTTCGGCGATTTACCACACCGCTTCATTCCGCACAACTGGCGACCTTGCATTCGAACGAGCCACTGGCAATGCGTATAGCTCTTCGCTGAGCATTGGCGCGCTTGTCACTTACGCGCTCGGTTCCCGACTTCGTCTGCGCGCTTCCCTTTCGCTGGAGCCATTCGGACGTGGAATCTCCGCTCCAGATTCATCGCTCGCCGCAGCACGGCTCTCCAATGACACGCTCATTGCAGTCCAAGCCGAGACGATTCTCTCCCCGCGTCTTCCAGCGCTGGCACTTGGGTTCGGCGTGGAGTGGACGCTCTTTGCTTACCAAGTCGGCACACGGCGCTACGAGATGTTCGCCTGTGGTGGAGGTCGAATAACAACGCTCCTTTCCTCGCAGGTCACCCTTGAACGACATTTCGTTCTCCCATCCCCAGCTGCGTCGGAGAGCACCATGCTGGGAGATGCGCAGCACCGCACGCTCTCCACACTGCGAACCATCAATGCAGAACTCTGGGGCGGTATCGGATTTGCGCTGCCAATCCCGCAAGCACCTCGATGGTCTGCGCTGCTCCAGGTGCAGTACACCTACCCTCTCAGCAGCATCCTCCGCGACGCAGAGTGGTCAGCCGAACGGCTCCAAGCACTTCTCGGCGTGCGGTATAGCTTTTGAGCGCTGCGGCAGGATGAAACGACCGGCTGCTTTTACTCTTCCGTTGCGTACTTGCTCATGTCGAGCTCGATTTCGACGGGGTATTCTCCCGTAAAGCATGCAGTGCAGTAGCCGATGCCCTCTTCCTTCGGGACTGCATCGAGTAGCCCTTCAACCGAGAGATACGCCAGCGAATCAACACCGAGCGCTCGACCGATGCTCTCGACATCGGGATGGTGATTGGCAATGAGTTCCTGGCGGCTGGGGAAATCCATGCCGTAGGCGCATGGATGCGTAATCGGTGGCGAAGTAATGCGCAAGTGCACTTCGGCAGGTCCTGCGCTTCGGAGAAGCTGCACCAACTGCTGCGAGGTTGTCCCCCGAACGATCGAATCATCCACGACAACGACCTTCCGCCCCTCCAAGACCCCGCGGACAGGATTGAATTTTGCTTTCACCTTCAGCGCGCGTTCGTCCTGCTCCGGCGCAATGAAGGTTCGCCCGACGTAATGGCTGCGGATCAGACCAATTTCGAAGCGCGTGGGGATTTGATTCTCCTCTGCGTTGACCTTCGCGTACCCCAGCGCTGCAGTGTTGCCGCTATCGGGGACTGCGATGACGGTGACTTTATCGAACGGCTCGTTCGAAACCGGGTGCTCGAGTGCCAAGTTCTTCCCGAGCTTGCGGCGGACCTTATCCACGCTATGCCCGAAAATGATGCTGTCAGGACGGGCAAAGTACACGTACTCGAAGATGCAGTGCCGTGCCTGCGGTGTTACGTCCTCGATCGGGTATGAATGAATCGTTCCGTGCTCGACTGTTGCCTGGTCAAGGACAACCAGCTCGTTATGGCGGACGTCGCGAATGTACTCGGCGCCGACGATGTCGAACGCGCACGTTTCGCTGGCAACGATGTAGGCATCTGTTCCTTCGCTCGTCCGAAGCCGGCCGATCGCAAGGGGACGAAAGCCGTGGGGATCGCGTGCAGCATAGAGTGCAGTGTCGGTCATCATCACAAGTGAGTAGGCACCACGGGCCTGCCGGAGCGCATGGCGGATGCGTTCCAGCTCCGTTGGCGCGTTGCTTCGCGCAACAAGGTGCAGGAACAGTTCGCTATCGGAGGTGGATTGAAAAATCGCGCCTTCGACCTGCAGCTGGCGGCGGAGCGCTTGCGTGTTGGTCAGATTGCCGTTGTGCGCCAGTGCAAGATTTCCTGCGTGGTACCGAATCGCAAATGGCTGGATGTTCGCTTCGGAATTGCTCCCAGTGGTTGAATAGCGGTTGTGCCCGATTGCAACTGTCCCAGCGAGACGTTCGGTGAGAATACGGCTATCGCTGAAAACATCGAGCACAAGTCCCTTGCCTTTATGGGACCGAAAGCGTTGGCGGCCATTGTTGCGATCAGCAGATGCAGCAACGATGCCACATGCTTCCTGGCCGCGATGCTGCAGAGCATGAAGCGCGTAGTAGCAGATGACCGCTGCCGTCGGGTGGTTGAAGACGCCGACGATGCCGCAATTGGGGCGAGCTTTATCCTCTGGCGACGTGGGGGGCATCGAAGGGTTGGCGTGTTGAGGAAATCATTCAGCGCAAAATTACAGCTTCCGTGCGGTGCGGCTTGCATCCCCTGCTGGAGCGCGGAGTTGCACAAGCAGTTCGAGAAGCTCGCGCTCACGGTCGTAGAAGCTCGGTCGGATGCGGATGGGGAGCCGCCGTCCACGTTGGTAGATACGCACGCTCCGAAGGAGCCGCCAGCCGGCGCGTTCCCGGCGAATCACCACA
>BEHW01000087.1 GCA_002898675.1 bacterium HR20 | reverse complement strand
CGGCGTTGCCACCGCGATGGCAATTCCCACAATCAGAACAGCCCGACGGAAGCCATCTTGCCGGGGGAACAACACCGCAAGAATAACAAGCAAAAGCAAGCTCGCACTAACCAGTTGCAGAATGTTTACCTGCACAGCTGCTCGCCATGTGGACTCTTCGACAAATGGCAAGTCGAAGATGCGCCGCGCAGGAAATACCAGCAAATACCCAATCGCCGCAAGCTGGAGCGCACGAATTACCCGTCGCCGGAGCACGGTGCGATCAGCTCTGCCGCGTTCATTTCGGCGAAGCGTCAACGCAAAGAGCATTCCCGAGATCGTCAAAAACACGGGAGCAGTAATGCCGCGCCACCAGTGCCATGCAGACCAAGGGAGTTGGGTCACGTCGAGCTCCGATGGACGCACCAGTGCATCGAGTACATGCCCGACCATCATCAGCAGCATGGCGATGAACTTGGCGGCGTCGAGTTCGTAGAGTCGGTTGGTCTGTGCTTGCTGCATCGGGCGTTCCAGCGGAATGCACATTAGAGAACGCACAAAATTGCGCGTGATTTTCTGAATGGGTGATGAATCGCCGGCCAGCGGCAAGTATTTTTGTTGCGCATGCAGTGATGTGCTCGTGACGTAGCCAAGCCTCAGCAAACCCCGGATGTACACCGTTCGACTGCCAAACTTCGAAGGACCGCTCGAACTGCTGCTCTACTTTGTCAAGCGGGACGAGCTGGACATCTACGACATTCCCATTGCCCGCATAACCGAGGAGTTCTTGGCGTACGTCCGCCTTATGCAGCTTCTCGACTTGGAGTTGGCAGGCGAATTCTTGGTGATGGCTGCAACGCTCATGCAAATCAAAGCCCGGATGCTCCTGCCCCGTCCAGAATCTGCCGATGGCGCGGAGGCATCCGAGGATCCACGCACCGAACTTGTCCAGCAGCTCATCGAGTATTCGCGCTACTGCGATGTTGCCGAGGAACTCGGGGAGCGCTACGAGCAGCAACGCTACATCTACTACCGCCGCATGCTTGCAGCGCAACCGCTGCCAGCAGAGGTGACCTATCGCAATGCGACGCTCTTCGATCTGCTCGAGGCACTCTACGGTGTGCTCAGCCGCCATGTCGGGCAAAGTCAGGCAACGTTTGTTCAGCTTGAACGTGAGCAGTACGACGTCGGCGAACAAATGACGCTCGTGCTCGCCAGGCTCGCCGAGCAGCCGCGGTGCAGCTTCCGTGCATTGGTGAGCGGTCGCTCCCGTCCGTACATCGTCGCGACGTTTCTGGCGTTGCTCGAACTGTGCAAGAACGGGTCAATCTCGCTTCGGCAGCTCGAGGGTGAGAGCGACATCATCATCGAAGCGTTGAGCAAACACCAGCCCGCCGAAGAGCCCGCCGAGCATGTACCACTCCCTGCCGAGAACACATGAGGCTGCCGTTCGACTTGCCGTTTGCAGAACTTTCACGTCAGCGTCAATGCCGCATCCTCGAAGCAATCATCTTTGCAAGCGATGCGCCGGTGACGCTCGAGCAGCTCCGCGCGGCATTCGGGGTTGCTCCGACCGATGAAAACTTCCCTCAGCTCATCCGCGAGCGCGTGGCGGACATCAATCTCGAGCTGGAGGCGACCGACCGACCGTACCGTATCGTGCCGATCGCCGGTGGGTGGCAGTTCGCAACGCTTCCGGAGGATGGGGCGCTCCTTGCGGAGTTTTTCCAGCGGCGGGAGCAGCGGCGCTTTTCACGCGCAGCGCTCGAAGTGCTCGCAATCGTCGCCTACAAGCAACCGGTCACCAAAGGTGAAGTAGATGCCATCCGCGGAGTCAATTCGAGCGAAGTCATCGCCAGCTTACTCGAGCGCGGTTTGCTTCGCATCGCCGGCCGCTCCAGCGGGATTGGGAAACCGCTGCTCTATGGAACGACCGATGAATTCCTGCGGACCTTCGGGCTTGCCTCGCTCGACGATCTCCCCAAGCCACGCGAGATTGATGAACTCTTCCGACGCAAAGCCGAGGAGTTCGCCCAGGAAATGGAACAGCTCCCGGCCGGCAGCTCGCGGCGGCTTGTGGAACTTATCGAGCAACTGCTCGAGCGGTCGGACGATCGCTCAAGCTCAGTCAATGCTACCAATGATGAGAATACACCATGATGATCACACTAGTACGTGCTGCAATCGCGCTCGGTCTTGCGCTGGTTGCATGGCAACTGTTGGGACTGGTGCGCCGCTTGCTTCGGCGACGCCAGATGCTGCTTTCCGCACGGATCATTCGAGTGCTCGAGGTTGCGGTGCTGTGGTATGGCGTCGGTGGTGCAGTGGTTGCGCTTTTGCCGGAAATCGAATGGCTCTCTTCAGTCTGGCGAGAGCGAGTTGCAATCACAGTCGGTACGCTTATCACCGCGTTTACTGCAACCCGCATCGTGCGTGAGGCACTTAGTGCGAGCATCAACAAAGACCGTGCCTCGCCGCTTGCAGCAACCTTCATGCGCTCGATTGCGTATGCTGCCATTTACGTTATTGCGCTCGCTATCGTCCTGGCGACGCTTGGGGTCAATATCTCCGCGATGGTCGCTGCAATCGGCGCAGGAGGACTGATCGTTGGCTTGGCACTCCAAGAAACGCTAACCAACTTTTTCGCAGGACTCTACATCCTTCTGACCGGCAAATTCAAGGTTGGCGACTACGTGCAGTTCGACACATACGAGGGCACCGTCGAGGACATCACCTGGCGGACGACGATGCTCCGCCCAGGAACACGGGCAATCATCGTCGTTCCCAACCAGCGCATCGCAAGTTCGGTGCTGACAGTCTATCGTGCTATCGAGTCGCCAATTTTCTTCCGACTTGAGTTTCTCCTCGATCCGTCTGCCGACTTTGTGCGAGCGGAGGCTTCGCTTGCCAATACCCATCGAGCATTGCTCGAAGCTGGAAACGTCCGTGGTCTTGTGGACGAACCACTCCTGGTTCGCTATGGTGACAGTAGCTCGCTTGGCATCCGCTTGATGGTGTGGGTAGCTGTGGAGAACATCAATCTTCTCTGGGAGGCACGAGCTGTGGTCATGCGTACTTTCCTCGAAGCATTGCGTGGAGCGAATATTCCGCTGGTCGTGCTCCGGCAGTAGTTTTGCGCCCTGTTTGTCACTTGCAGCAGATCTCCCATGGCTAAGGCTATCACGCCCCGGCATGTTGACTACGCTGAATGGTACAACGACTTGGTCATCCGCAGCGGACTGGCCGACTATTCTGCAGTGCGCGGCTGCATGATCATCAAGCCGCTCGGCTACGCTCTCTGGGAAAACATGCGGGCAGTCCTCGATCGGATGTTCAAGGAAACCGGGCACGTCAATGCTTACTTCCCCTTGTTCATCCCCAAGAGCTTCCTGAGTCGCGAGGCGCAACACGTCGAAGGATTCGCAAAGGAGTGCGCCGTCGTCACACACCATCGCTTGAAACTCGCCGACGATGGTAGCGGCGTTGTCGTGGACCCCGACGCAAAACTCGAAGAAGAACTCATCGTTCGCCCAACATCCGAAACGATCATCTGGCACACGTACCGCGAGTGGATCCAGAGCTACCGCGATTTGCCGCTCCTGATCAACCAATGGGCAAACGTGGTGCGGTGGGAACTGCGCACCCGTCCGTTTCTGCGTACCGCGGAATTCCTCTGGCAAGAAGGACACACCGCGCATGCCACTCGCCAGGAAGCAATCGCCGAAGCCGAGCGCATGCTCGATGTCTATGCTCGCTTTGCTGAGGAGTACATGGCAATGCCCGTTGTCCGTGGTATCAAGACCCCCTCGGAGCGGTTCGCCGGTGCGGAAGAGACCTACTGCATCGAAGCGCTCATGCAGGATGGCAAAGCGCTCCAAGCAGGCACCTCGCACTTTTTGGGACAGAACTTTGCCAAAGCGTTCGATGTCACGTTCCTCGACCAGAACAACCAGCGGCAGTACGTCTGGGCAACCTCGTGGGGCGTGTCCACGCGGCTCATCGGCGCGCTCGTGATGACGCATTCGGACGACGATGGATTAGTACTCCCGCCACGCCTTGCGCCGCTCCAAGTGGTCATCATCACCATCCCAACAGTCGAAGAGCCGCAGATGACCGTTGCACGCCAGATTGCCGATGCACTTGGCCGGCAGGGCATCAGTGTCGAAATTGACACCGACGACACCAAGCGGGCTGGCTTCAAGTTCGCCGAGTACGAGCTGCGCGGCGTCCCAGTTCGCATCGCGATTGGCAAACGAGATGTCGAACATGGCACCGTCGAAATCGCACGCCGCGATACGAAAGAAAAAGTCACTATCCCCTCCGAGAGCGCACCGGATTATGTTCGCGCACTGCTGGAGGAGATTCAGCGTTCGTTGCTCGATCGCGCCAAGCGATTTGTCGCCGACAACACGCACTACGTGGATACGTTCGAAGACTTCGAGCGCATCCTCGAGGAACGGGGCGGCTTCGTTATGGCGCACTGGGATGGCACCGCCCAGACCGAAGCGCTCATCAAGGAACGCACGAAAGCGACGATCCGATGCATCCCGCTCAACGCTGAACCCGAAGAAGGGCGGTGCATCGTAACGGGGAAACCCTCGCATCGGCGAGTGCTTTTTGCACGTGCGTACTGACGTTGGCATGCCGCTGGCTGCGGTGCCGTTGAGCGCATGTTTCACCATTGCGCACCGATCCAATGCAGCCGCCCAGTGATGGACTTTTTGTCGTTGGTGATGTCCACGGCTGCCTCTACACGTTCGCCGAGGTGCTCAAGCACTGGGACACCGAACGCGAAGTGCTTGTGCAGGTGGGCGACCTCATCAGTGGTGGCGCGCATTCTCCGGAGGTTGTCGCTTTTGCGCGGCAGGTGGCGCGCCAGTACCCCGAGCGCGCAGTGTTTCTCTTGGGTAACCACGAGCAGCGTGCGATCGAGTACTTCGAGCGTCAGATGCCGAACGAATGGCTGCTGTCGGATGGCAACGACGTCATCGCATCCTACGCCCGGCGAGGATTCTCGCTCGCAGGCGATGTCGAGTGGTTCCGCTCCCTGCCGCTGTTCTGGGAAACCAACGCTGTGTTTGTCTCGCATGCCGGCATTGGCGCAACCGAGGATCCCTACAACCGCCATAACCCTTCCGGTGTGGTCTGGAATCGCGGGCCAGTGCAGAACATCGGCAAACTCCAAATCATTGGCCACATCCCCGTCGAAGAACCAAGCTACAGCCGCACCGAGCACTGCTGGCGCATTGATACGAACGCTCGACGAGGGAAGAAGCTCAGCGCGATCCGTTTGGACGGGGAAGGAAATGTCCTCGAGATCATCAGCCTGCCGGTAAACGCCCGCGATCGCGTGCAGCCAGGCCAGTAGCAGCAGCGTTGCCAGCCCTCCATCCAATGCATACACTCCGGAGGGAATCCAACTTTGACGAAAGGAGCGAGAGACTAATTTCGTGGGAGTTCCCGCGATTGCTTCGACTCCAATGTCCAACGAACGCATCGAACGATCATACCACCGCCAAACGCTCGACGGCAGTGTTTCGCTTCCGGAGGTGCATCGGAGCGTCCAACTCGACGGGCGGCGTGGCTGGAAGCGGCTGGTTGCATTTCTGGGGCCGGCATACTTGATCAGCGTCGGGTACATGGACCCAGGCAATTGGGCGACCGACTTAGAAGGCGGCGCACGCTTCGGCTACGCGTTGCTCTGGGTGTTGCTGCTGTCGAATCTGATTGCGCTGCTGGTACAAACGCTCGCAGCACGACTTGGAATTGCCAGCGGGCGCGATCTTGCGCAAGCCTGCCGAGAGCAGTATCCGCGACCGATCGCCTACGGGCTTTGGGTACTCGCCGAAGTTGCAATCGCTGCCTGCGACTTGGCAGAGCTACTCGGGACTGCGATTGGGTTGCATCTGCTCTTTGGTATCCCGACGCTTGCGGGTGTGCTCATCACCGGTGCTGATGCGCTCTTGCTGCTGGCAATTCAGCATCTCGGCGTGCGGCGATTCGAAGCATTCATCCTCTCGCTGGTCTTCATCGTTGGGATGTGCTTTCTCGTCGAGCTTGTGCTCGCCCAGCCCAGCCCAGCGGAAATTGTGACCGGCTTTGTGCCAGCACTCCCCGATGGAGCGCTCTACGTCGCGCTGGGGATTATCGGTGCGACGGTGATGCCGCACAACCTCTACCTCCACTCTGCGCTCGTCCAAACGCGCGCCTTCGAGCAGACCAGCCATGGCCGCCGCGAAGCTTGCCGCTACAACTTGGTGGATACAGCAGTTGCGCTCAACGCTGCGTTCTTCGTCAATGCTGCCATCTTGATCCTTGCTGCCAGCGTCTTCTACACGCGAGGCATCGAGGTGACCGAGCTCGAACAAGCGCACGCGTTACTCGAACCCCTGCTGGGGACGGCGCTGGCAAGTACAGCGTTCGCCGTAGCGCTCCTCGCGGCCGGGCAAAGCTCGACGCTCACCGGCACACTCGCTGGGCAAATCGTGATGGAAGGCTTCATTCGCTTCCGCATGCGGCCGTTCCTGCGGCGGCTTATTACACGCCTCATCGCCATTGTGCCTGCTGTTGCAGTTCTTGTGACGATGGGCGAGGGCGGAACGTACCAACTGCTCATCCTCAGCCAGGTGATCTTGAGCATCCAGCTGCCGTTTGCGATTATTCCGCTGGTGCACTTTACCTCGTCGCGCGAGCTGATGGGCGAGCACGTCAGTCCACGGTGGGTGCAAGCACTCGGCTGGGTTGCAGCAGCGATCGTCGTTGTACTCAACGTCCGGTTGGCAGTTGGCGTCGTGTCCGAATGGCTTGCAGCTGGGAGCGCTGCACTCCAAGTGCTCGTTGTTGCCGGTGCCTCTGCTCTTGCGGCACTGCTGGGGGCGACGTTCCTCCTTCCGCTGCTACGCCGCTTGCAACGCAAGCCCCAGCGGAGCTGGCGCGATGTGCTCAGCCGAGTCGAGGCCGCGCTCGAACGCCATCCGCAGTACCGCACCATTGCGGCAGCACTGGCGCACGATGAAAAAGATCCCGCGATCATCCAGCATGCGGTGCGGCTTGCTGAGCAGCATGGCGCCCGAGTTGTGCTCCTCCACATCGTCGAAGGTGCCGTCGGGACGGTGTATCCTGCAGCCTACGATGCCGAAGCACGCGCCGACGAAGAGTACCTCGAACAGCTTTGCTCCACGATACGAGCGCGTGGCGTCGAGTGCTCAAGCATGATCGGCTATGGCAACGTCCCGCGCGAGCTGGTACGACTGGTCAAAGAATGCGGTGCCGACGTGCTCGTCATGGGCGGGCACCGACACCGCGGATGGAAGGATCTGCTCTTCGGCGCGACAGTTTCCCCCGTGCGTCATGCGCTCGGAATTCCCGTGATCATCGTTTGATTGGTCTTCCGTTCACGTTTTGAGCACGAGCCATGCGTTTTGGATTTCGCCGACCCTCCCTGCGCAAGCGCATCGCCGCTCGCACATCGTGGAAGCGCTACGTCCGGCACTCGCTCGGTCTGAAGATGCCACGTGGCACTGGATGGCTGACAAATCCACGCCGCGCGATGTACAATCGCATCTACAGCCGAACGACGCGTCCGACTTGCCTGGTAGCGATCGTCGCACTTGGTGCGGCAATCGTTGCTGGTAGTGCGGTCGCTGCTGCTCTGTTGCAGTAGCTGGGTTGTTGTACCTCTGGTGAGGAGTCCGATGCTGCGATGGATCATTCTTGCCGCGATTGCAGGTGTGGCTGTACAGTCGCAGCAGCTTGCTGTGCGCACCGTTGCCACGAATTTGGATACGCCGTGGGAGATTCTCTGGGGGCCGGATGGTTGGCTCTGGGTCACCGAACGCCCAGGGCGGATCAGTCGCATCAACCCCGAAACCGGCGAGCAGCGGACGCTTGCAGTGCTCGCGGACGTGTACGAGCAGGGCGAGAGCGGCTTGCTCGGTATGGCGCTCCACCCAAATTTTGCCGATTCGCCGCATGTGTTCGTTGCATACACCTGGCGGGAAGGATCGCAGATTCTCGAACGGATCGTGCGCTTTACCTACGACGGCTCGACGCTCGGCGACATGCGCATCCTGCTCGATCGCATTCCGGGGGCAACGATCCACGATGGCTGCCGCTTGCTCATTCTGCCTGATCGGACACTGCTGGTGACAACCGGCGATGCGAACATCCCCTCCCGCGCGCAGGATCTCCAAAGCCCTAATGGCAAAGTTCTCCGCCTTCGGCTCGATGGAACAATCCCGGAGGATAACCCCTTCCCCGGCAGTCCCGTGTGGTCGCTTGGTCATCGCAACGCCCAAGGGCTTGCCTGGCACGAGGGCATCCTCTACAGCTCCGAACACGGCCCAAATAGCGACGACGAAATCAACATCATCGAGCGCGGCCGGAACTACGGCTGGCCGGATGTGATGGGCTATTGCGACTCTCCCACCGAAGCGGAATTCTGCCGAACGCACGCAGTCGTCGAACCTATCGCTGCATGGACGCCGACCGTTGCGCCGTGCGGCCTGGCGTACTACGCTGGCGGGCAGATTCCCCAGTGGGAGAATTCGTTACTGCTAACAACGCTGAAAGCATCGCGGCTGATTGTCCTCAAGCTCGATTCGACCCGTCGCCGTGTGGTCAG
>BEHW01000086.1 GCA_002898675.1 bacterium HR20 | reverse complement strand
AGATTCAATCCTGCTGGAAGCTACTGGTGCAGAGCCCAAGCTCCGTGGGGATACAGGAACCGTACGTGTGCCGATTCGGCTGCGGCTTGCACCAGCAGCTGAACACGTCGTACTCACTGCGCACGGGGCTATTCCACAGACTGGCATCCAGGCAAGCGACTCGGTTACGGTTGTGCTGAGCACGCTCCCTCGGCGGCGGGTTGAGCTATCCACAGCACGCTTTGAAGCAGTGCTGCGGTTTGACTACAACAGCAGCCAGCTTTCTGCAGAAAACCGCGAACTCCTTCGCCAACTCATCGAGCGCATACCAGATGGTGCGACAATTGAAATCGGCGGAAGTGCTGATGTGCTCGGCGATATCGCCCGTAACCGTCGGCTTGCAGAAGAGCGTGCCCGGGCAACGGAAAGCTATCTCCGCACCCTTGCAGCCAGCAAGAGGATTCGCATCGTCGCACGTGGCATTGAGCGGCGTTTTCCCGATGCACTTCCTGAGGGACGTTTCCTGAACCGTTCGATTCGGGTGACGCTCCCATAGCGTGAAATAGCGCTGTACTGGAGTTCGTCAAAGAGCGATAGTAGTTTTTTCCGAGTGCTATTCTGGTGGCTGCAAAGTCCTCCCCACTTCGGCTCCTATTCAACCTGGTTGAACTCGAAAGTCGAGATATCGCACTGCTCATTGGCTATGGAATTCTGGTGAGCATTTTCTCGCTTTCGGTGCCGCTCGCAGTGGACCTGCTCGTAACAACTATCGCGGCAGGAACCATCACCTTGCCGCTCATCGTGGTGACGGTAGCGCTGACGATTTTGCTGATTATCAGCGGTGGGTTTAGCATAGTTCAGCTGTACATTGCCGAACTTATCGAACGGCGCATCTTTGTACGCACCACCTGTCAAGCTGCCTCTGCTCTTTGGGAAACTGATATCCGGGAATTCGAGCACAAGGATGTACTTTCTCTTCTCAACCGCTTTTTCGATGTTGTCAACATTCAGAAAGTGTTCACCAAGCTGACGCTCGATACAATCACAGCTTTGCTTTCCATACTTGTCGGTTTGGTGTTCATGGCAATCTTTAGCTCCTTTCTCTGGGGAATTACAACGCTGCTTGTTTTGCTAACGCTTGGGCTGATCATCGTTGCCGGCTACGGCGGTGTCCGAACGAACATTGCCGAGTCCAGTGCCAAGTACGCCCTCGCAGATGCACTCGACGAGGTTGGGATGAACATTATCAGTTACAAAGTGTTCTCCAGTGCACAGCAAATTGTCGATCGCTTTGAATCACCTCTCCAACTGTGGCTGTCACGTCGGAAAGAGCACTTCAAAATCATCATCCGGCAGCAGCTTGTTGCGACCGTGATGCGGATAGTGATCATTGTTGCTGTACTGCTGACCGGTGGTATGCTGGTAATTGATCGCCAGATTTCGCTCGGTCAGTTAGTTGCCAGTGAAATCATCATACTGCTCTTTTTGAGCAGCATCGAGAACATCATCAAGCAGATACCATCGTTTTTCACGTTGCTAACCTCGCTCGAAAAGATCGAGCAGCTCACCAGTCTCGAGCATGAGAAAAATGGAACGCTCACCTTCTCGAGTGACGGCCAACCAAAAGGACTCAAAGTAGAACTTGTAAACGTGCGGTTTGAATACCGCAAGGATACACCACTGCTGCGTTCGATCAATCTCACAATCGAGCCAAACGATCGCTTAGCGATCGTCGGTGCAAGTGGACTTGGGAAATCCACGATTGCGCATTTGATTATCGGCCTATTACAACCAGAGCATGGAGCGGTGTATATCAACGGGATTGATACCCGCTTGCTTGACCGTACCACATACCGCCGCTACGTCGGGTACATCAAAACCAGCGATGAAGTACTCAGTGGAACGGTCCTCGACAACGTTCTTTGGGGTCGCCAGTGGGTACCGCAAGATGACGTGTGGTGGGCGCTGTCGGTCGCAAAACTTGATAAGTGGGTCAGCGGTCTGGGCAAAGGTCTACTGACGGATGTTGGTCCGCGTGGAACGAACCTTTCTACAGGCCAAATCCGGCGCATCATGGTTGCACGTGCGATTGTACATCGGCCCGCTCTTCTCATCATTGATGAAGGTTTCAATGGGATCGAGGACCACATCAAGTTGGAGATACTCAAAGCGCTCTATGCTGAAGACAATCCCTGGACCGTTGTTACGATTTCTCACGATCCAGAAATCGTCGTATACTCCCAGACAGTTGCAGTTCTCCATGATGGGTACATCATCGAGCGAGGCCCGCTGACAGAGGTGCTCGCTCGTCCAGGGAATGCTCTGCACCAGCTCTTTCCAACGTTGAACACTCTGGTTCAACAGCGACGATGAACAAAACTGTTGCGAAACCTCAGCGGCGACGCTTTCGCTTGCGGCGCCAGCGGCACTCGGTGATGTCGAGTATCTACATCCGCGCACTCGAGGATATCGAAGCCCCACCACTGATCCGTCGCTACTTGCGGGTGATCCTCGTGATGCTCCTGGTGATGATTGCTGTACTGTTCGTCACGCCCTGGGTGCAGACTGTCCTCGCCGAAGGCCGAGTGACTGCGCTCAGTCCTGTCGAACGTCCCCAATACGTCAATGCGCAAATCACTGGGCGATTGGTACGCTGGTATGTATCGGAAGGGCAGCATGTGTTCGCTGGCGATACCATTGCTCTGCTTCAGGACATTGACCCCAAATTCCTTGATAGCAACATCGTTGCACGGACAGGTGCACACGTAGAGTGGCTCATTGAGCGCTCCAAGCAGTTGCGCGCTCAAATTACTGCCATCAATGAACAACTCTCCGCAGAAATCAAAGCGCAGGCTGCAGCGCTTCAGTCTGCAGAGCAATACATTATCCAGTCCCAACAAAAGCTCGCTGCAGCAAAAGCACTCCTGCAACAGGAAACCATTGACCTGGAAATTGCCAAACAGCGCTACCAAGACCGTAAAGCACTCTACGAGCAAGGTCTCCGCTCACTGCGCGAATTCGAAAGCGCTCGGAGCATGCTCCAACAGGCGCAGGCACGCTACGATCGTGCGCAGGCTGAGGTGCGTGCCGCAGAAAGCCAGTTAGAACAAGCTGAGCAAGAGTACCGACTCAAGCAGAACGAATGGAACGCGAAAATTCAAAAAACGCGCAGCGAGCTTAACAAAGCACAAGAATCACTTTCTGCTGTAGAATCTTCTATCGCAAAGGCACTCATTGACAAATCCAACGTTGAGATGCGGCGCCGCTACGCTGTCGTAGTCTCACCCGTTGAGGGAACCGTCGTCCGTCTCTATTCTCTCGGTCCAGGGGAAACCGTTACTCAGGGAGAACCGCTTGCAATTGTAATGCCCGAAGTCAGTTCACTCGCTGTCGAGCTTTACATCAAAGGGAACGATGCACCGCTTGTGTATCCTGGGCAGAAAGTTCGTATCCAATTCGATGGATTCCCAGCGCTCCAAATTTCCGGCTTCCCTCAGGTCAACATTGGCACGTTCGGTGGAGTCGTTTCTGTGGTTGATGCAGTTGACGACGATCAAGGTGCTGGGATGTTCCGTGCAATCATCAAACCTGATACTGCGGATGAACCTTGGCCAAATCCGCAAGTACTCAGACCCGGCACCAAAGCACGCGGTTGGATGCTCCTCAATACTGTGCCACTGGCCTATGAAATCTGGCGCCAACTCAACGGCTTCCCACCATCGCTGAAAGAACCTCCCCCTCTGCGTCGCAAGCCGCCGAAACGCACTCCTTTTATTGGAAGCGGCAATAAGGCACCCAAAGGAGATGAACAGCCAGTTGATCAGTTAGAGCAGGAAAAGTGAGTACACGCATGCTCGTAGTGTTCCTGCTGGTTGTTGTCGCTTGTTCAGGTCGGCTCCATGCCCAATTCGAAGATGCTCTCGGCATCCTCAATGCTGCCGACACAAGTGTGATCATCAAGCAGTCAACGCAAGCTGATACGTTTTTGGTTGTCCGATACTTGAGCCTGGTCCAACGTGCGCACCCAGAGATTCGTATCGCAGCTGCCGGCGTTGAACGAGCACGTGGCGCGGAAACGGCTGCGTGGGGTCTGCTCGATCCACGCATCACAGGCTCGATGAGCGCAAAACAGTACAGCGGTGGCATAAAGAACAACGATCTGGTTACGGGGCTGACTGTTCCTCTCTACTGGGGGCAGCAGCTTACGATCGGTTACCGGCGTTCGATTGATTTTTTCAACCAAGATTACGCAACAACAGACGCTGGTGAACCAAGCATCGGGCTGATGCTTCCACTGATGCGGAACGTGCAAATAGATCCAACGCGCACAGCGATTCTCCGTGCAGAGCAAGCTCTGCTGGGCGCTGATGCTGCATACCGTGAGCGCAGAAACCTTGTCAGTTACCTGGCGCTCAGTGATTATTTCGCCTGGGCAGCAGCCCGTGCACGCTATGCCGTCGCTGAACAGCTCTACGTTGTTGCACGAGATCGCTATCGCTTGGTTGTCACAGAAATCCAACGTGGGGAGCGCGCACCAATTGACTCGATCGAAATTCTTCAGGAAGTACTGCGCAGACGGTCATTGCTTGCAAGAGCACGAAATCAACTTGAACGAAGCACGGTAGCGCTTTGGCTCAACCTTTGGGGGATCGAATGGGAAAGGCTTGAACGCCTTGCGAGCATGGTACCAGAACCCTTCCCTGCGCTTGAGTTTATTGATCCACTGCAACTTGAATTCGACCGAGTCCGTGCACGGCAACGGCGGCCAGAACTGCAAAAGCTCCAAGCAGAATACGAGCAGCTCGCCGTCGAGCAGCGCCTGGCCGGCGAACAGTTCAAGCCACTGATCAACGCTTCGGTCAATCTCTATACCCCTTCGTGGTCGCCTCCGCTTTCGCAACAGCCAACATACTGGAAAGCTGGCCTTGCTGTGGAAATTCCTCTCCTGTACCGCCGGCCGCAAGGGCAGCGCGAACAAATTCGCGCACAGCTAGCCCAACTGGAGACTACCATCGAACAGCTCCAGCGCCGGATCGAAAGCGACGTTCTCCTCGGTGCAGCAAACGTCAACGCCACCTACGAGCAAGCAGTGCTCGCACGTGCAGAGCGTATCGCTGCTGAACGAATGGTCGAAGCAGAGCGCCAACTGTTTGCGCGAGGTGAATCTGATCTGCTTCGGCTCAATCTGCGAGAGCGACTCTTGGCTGAAGCTCAAGAACGCGAAATCGAAGCGCTCCAGGCCCACGCAACTGCGCAAGCATTCTACCGCTGGGCAATTGCTGACTACTGACGCCGCAAAAGGTACCCGAACAAACTCCCAATCGTCAGCAGCACAACGCCACCCATCGCCCACGCGAGAGCACCAGATTCGATGATGGTTCTGGCAAGCTGCGACACTGCCCTGCTGTCCGATGATGCTGCTACCAGCAGCGCAAGCACACTACTGACAAACCCCATTTGCGCGAAGGTCTTCCATTTTGCGATGCGCGATGGAGCGAGCGCTCTACCTTCGGAAAACGACCACACTCGAAGCACCGTTGCGTATGCATCACGTATCGCTACGATGATGACCATCCACAGGGGAATCAAACCCAACCACACAAAACCAAAGAGCGCCGAGAGCACCAGAATTTTATCGGCAAGTGGATCGAGAAACATCCCCAGCGATGAAATCTCTCCAAATCGGCGAGCCATGATGCCATCAACGAAATCTGTCAGCGCAGCTGCAACGAAAAGCAGCAACGCCCAACTGTAGGCCCACTGGTCTGCTTGGATGAGCAGAAAAAAGAACACCGGCGCAACGAGCATACGGAGCGCTGTGATGATGTTGGCGAGCGTGAAGATGTTGACAGTGCTGCCGTTATGCATTCGCCTGCGCCTGGATGATTCGGAGAAAGCGCTCGGCCACCAGCGATGCGCCACCGACTAAGACACCATCAACATGCGCGATGGCGGCAATGCTGGCAGCATTTTCTTCAGTGACGCTGCCACCGTAGAGCAACGGGACATGGTGACAACCGTGCGCATCGAGAAACGATCGAAGGTACGCATGCGCCTGCTCGATTTCCTCCGCCGTTGCGGCAATTCCTGTCCCGATTGCCCAGACAGGCTCGTATGCGCAAATCCAGGCACGTGTGCGGCTGCTATGCGCGCTGACAAGCGCAAGTTGCCGCGAGAGGACATCCCACGTCTGGTGCAGTTGTCGTTCTGCGAGCGTCTCGCCGATGCAGAGGATCGGAACAAGCTTTTCTTCCCACACACGTTCGAGTTTGCGGACAATGAGCTGGTCGTCCTCACGGAAGATTGTGCGACGCTCGCTATGCCCGACAATCACGTAGCGACATCCCACTGCTCGAAGCATCGCTGCGCTGATTTCCCCTGTGAATGCTCCATAGGGTTCGCTCCAGCAATTCTGTGCGCCGAGTGCAATCGGACGATCCCCGATCACCTCCCCGACTGCTGAAAGATTCACAAATGGTGGGCAGAGCACAACCGTTGTGCGTGTGTCGAGCGCACGCTCGGTAACCTGTGAGCAGATTTGCTCTGCAAGTTGCCGTGCCTGCTCGGCGGTCGTGTTCATTTTCCAATTGCCAACAACGATCGGTGTAGTCATGCGATGGCTATTCCTGAAGATTGTCAAACCATGCAGAGTCTATCGAAAAGCTTCCGAATGGATCAGTCGCAACGTAAGCATTCGTGCACCTTCTGCTATGGGGTGACAGTGCCCCGAACGCGAAAGATCGTGTAGTGCTTGAGGTACTCATCGGATTCAAATCCTTGGCCACCTTCGACGAGTTCGCCGGGTCGCTCGATGCGAACAAACGCATTAGTGCGAAGCTTACGGTTGCGGTTATCCCACTGGAGCCACGTTGTCGTCAGCCGAGCACCAGTACTATCGGACTCCACGCGAACACTGCCGAATGCCCACATGTCGCTCGATGCATTGTCCACACGGGCGCTATCGCACCAAAGACGCGCAGCGCGAGCTCCACGAGGTGAATAAAACTCGACGTAGACGCCGCTATCGAGCAACGTTTGCTGTTGGGATGGATACCACTGCACTCTCCCTGCGCGAACGCGAGCTTTGAGCGCAAGTGAATCGTGAAAGGTTATCTCCGTGCCAAAGAGTGTGTTGCTTGGGAGTGCTTCATAGGGGAGCGGATCCCGCCCCGGCTGTACCTGGTCAGTGCAGCCACTGCCACCGAGCAAGAGCGATGCTGCCAGTATCCACTGCATGAGCGCCGATCGGTTCATCGCTGCGTAGTCTGGTCGTCAACGTTGTCTTCGTTCCAGCCCCGCGAGCGAATCAGCGCGTCAATTTCAAGCACTTGCTCGATGAAGCGTTCGGCATAGGAAAGCGGAAGTTGTGTTGCTGCATCGCTCGGTGCGTTGGCTGGATCGGGGTGAGTCTCAAAGAAGACCCCATCAACACCGACTGCAACGGCTGCACGTGCCAAGTGTGGAACGAGCGACCGAAGTCCACCAGAAGTCTCGCCAAGGCTTGGCTGTTGGAGCGAGTGCGTCGCGTCGTAGATCACACGCGCACCGCTTGAACGCATCCGTACCAGCGAACGCATATCCACCACCAAGTCGTGGTAGCCGAACGTCGTACCTCGCTCTGTGACAAGAACGCGATCGTTGCCCGTCGAGCGGACTTTCTCGACAGCCTTTGCCATATCCTCAGGTGCTGCAAACTGCCCTTTCTTGATGTTGACGAGCTTGCCTGTTTGCCCCGCGGCGAGCAGTAAATCCGTCTGGCGGCAGAGAAACGCCGGAATCTGCAATGCGTCAACGTAGGCTGCCACTTCGGCTGCTTCCCAGCTTTCGTGAATGTCGGTCAGAACGGGAAGGTTGAACTGCTCCCGAACCTCGGCAAGGATTGCAAGCGCTTGGGGTTTGTCAATACCGACAAATGAGCGAATACTCGTACGGTTCGCTTTGCGGTAGGATGCTTTGAAGATCAGCTCGATATCGAATCGCTCAGCAAGGCAGGCAAGATGCTCTGCAACGGTGAATGTCACCGAACGGTTTTCGACTACGCACGGCCCAGCAATCAGGAGCAATCGGTGCATCGGTAGTGTCGCGGACTATTGATGACCAGGAGCATTGCAAAATACTATGCCGTTTGCTCCCCGACTTCCGGTGCTCCGGCAGAATCCGCGCACGGGAGTTCGACAGCAACCGTTGTACCACGTCCTGGCTCAGTGTGCACGATGACGATTCGTCCGCGATGGTACTGCTCGACAATACGTTTAGCGAGTGCAAGCCCCAGCCCCCATCCTCGTTCCTTTGTAGTAAAGCCAGCAGAAAAAGCAGAGCGACGAACCATCGGACTCATGCCCTTGCCAGTGTCGGTGACCGTAACGCGGGCGAAGTGCCTTTTCCCCCGGGCAATTTCCGTTGCGGTAATGGTGATCCTGCCCTGCTGTTGCTCGATTGCTTCGGCTGCGTTCTTGATGAGGTTTTCAAAGACCCAAGCGATCAGCTCCTCATTGGCCATCACAAAGCAGCACTGCTTGGGCCGTTCCCACTCGATCGTGAGGGTGCGTCCGTGTCGAGGGAGCCGTGGGCGCATGTATGCCAATGCATGTTCGATGATTGACGAGATGTCTGCACGGGATAGTCGCGGAGTAGAACCAATAGCGCTGAAGCGTTCTGCGATGCCGCGGAGACGTTCGACGTCGCGCTGCAACTCGTCGAGCGTTGCCTCCAGCTGTGCAGTATTTTGCTTGCCACTGGCCAGGTGCTCGCGGAGTAACTCCAGCCAACCGAACAGGCTCGATATTGGCGTGCCAAGTTGATGGGCAGTTTCTTTGGCCATGCCGACCCAGATGAGCGATTCATCGCGGCGGCGCTGCATCATCAGTGCGCCGTAGCCAG
>BEHW01000085.1 GCA_002898675.1 bacterium HR20 | reverse complement strand
GCTCGGGTTTTGCCCAGTAGTAGAGCAGCACCGGCACGGTGCAGAGCACCATCACATCTACCCCATGCCGATCCATGTCTGCGATGATGGCCTCCGGATCCCATGCGTTACGGCCAACTTCACGGAAGAAAACGCCATCATCCCGCATCATGCGGGCAGCACCTTCGCGGTAATGCTCAAGCACGATGAATCCTCCGTAGCCGAAGCGCTCACGGAGAGGTTCCCAGCGCTCCGGCATGATGTGCGCGTGGATGTCAATCTTTCGCATTGCCTACGCTTTCGGCGGCGAGGGCGGTTCCATCACTGCGCCGCATGTTTTGCACGTGCGGTTTTCAACATTGCCGTAGAAACGCTCGAATATTGGCGGAAGCTGCTTGACGATGTCCGACACGTGCAGGTACTCTTCGTAGAGTTTCTCCCCACAGCGCTCGCAGAACCAGAGAAACCCATCGAGTTCATCGCTGCGTCGCTTGCGCTCAATGACCAGCCCAACTGTATTCGGGCCACGTTGCGGAGAGTGCGGCACTCGCGCTGGGAGAAGGAACATTTCCCCTTGTCGAATGTGGATGTCTCGCGGCGTGCCGTCGTCGATGATCTTGACGGTGATGTCGCCTTCGATCTGGTAGAAGAGTTCCTCGCCTTCGTCGTAGTGGTAGTCTTTACGGGAATTTGGACCACCGACGACCATCACGATAAAATCACCGCCATCGTAGATGCACTGGTTGCCCACTGGGGGTTTGAGCAAGTGGCGGTGCTCTTCGATCCACTGGAGAAAGTTGATCGGCGATGCGACGGCCATGTGTTCCTCCATACCACGGTTTGACGATCTAAGTGCAGGTGCAAAATACAACAGCAGCGCCGTAACTTGCTGCGCAATGAATGGAGCAATCGCAATCATCCAAACTGCCTTTTTGGGCGATGCCGCACTTGCGATGCTGTTTGCACAGCAAGTTCGTACCATGTTTCCGAACGCGCCGGTGCTCTTTGTCGGCCGTCCTGACGCCAGAGCGCTCGCAGAGGCGAATCCATCCATCACGCGCACCATTGTCTTCGACAAGCGCAGCAAGGATCGCGGGCTTGGCGGGATCATCCGTCGTGCAGCTGAACTTCGCTCGGCGGGCGTAAAAACTGTGTTCTGCCTCCAGCGGAGCATCCGAACTGCACTGCTGGCTATTGCCAGCGGCGCTCGAGTGCGCATCGGGTTCTCCACTGCGACGGGCGCTCGCCTTTTCACCCATCGCGTTCCCTATGCAACCGAGCTGCACGAGATCGAACGGAATGCTAAACTTCTTGCTGCGCTCGGCGTCGAGCCGCCAGCGCCACAGCTGCCGCTCGAGCTCCGCTTGCGCGATGATCAACAAGAACGGGTGCACCTCGCGATCGAGCGCACAGGCAAGCAGCCACGCATCGCAATCGCTCCTGGTGCGGTATGGGCAACAAAGCGCTGGCTGCCAGAACGTTTCGGAGAAGTTGCTCGCATGCTGCACCGTGATGGCGCGTCGGTGGCATTCCTCGGTGGCGCTTCCGATCGGGAGCTTTGCACTACCATTGCTCGCCAAAGTGGCGGCTATGTCCTTGCCGGTGAGCTTGATCCAGCCGAGACAGTCGCCTTCCTCCGCTCATGCACACTGCTGATCGCAAACGATAGCGCTCCAACGCACCTTGCTACCCTTGCTGCTTGTCCGACGATCACAATCTTTGGCTCGACTGTTCCTGCATTTGGCTTCGGTCCTCGCGCACCAGCATCCGTCGCCGTCGAGCCACCACCTCTTGAGTGCCGGCCGTGCGGCACACACGGCCGACGCCAGTGTCCGCTCGGTACGCTCGAGTGCATGCACTCGATTGAAGCAGCGGACGTCTTACGCCATGCACGCACACTTCTTCTGCAAGCTCGACTATGAATGCTGCAACGAAGATGCAGATTCCTGAAGATCAGCGCATCCGTCTCAACAAATTTCTCGCAGATGCAGGGATCGCTTCGCGCCGCAAAGCCGATGAACTCATCGCCCGCGGTGCGGTCAAGGTCAACGGTCGCATCGTCACGGAACTTGGAACAAAAGTGCATCCTGGCGATCTTGTCACTGTTGAAGGAAAGCCTGTTTCGCCCTACAAGCACCTGACGTACATTGTGCTCAATAAGCCCAAGGACTACATTACGACGACACGGGATGAGTATGGGCGAAAGACGGTGCTCGATCTGGTACCGACCAAGACGCGCATTTATCCCGTCGGACGGCTCGACCGAAACACCACGGGCGTACTGTTGCTTACCAACGACGGGGAAATGGCTGCACGTCTTACCCACCCGCGGTACGGCGTCGAGCGCGAGTACATTGTGGGTCTGGATAAACCACTGGCACCGCACCATGCGCAGAGTATCGCTCGCGGAGTTGATCTCGACGGCGAAACAACAGGCCCGGCTGAGGTCATTGTCTCTCCCAGCGATGAACGCCAGGTCTGCATTATTCTCCGCGAGGGGAAAAACCGCGAGGTGCGGCGCCTGTTCGAACACTTTGGCTATGAGGTCCTCAAGCTCCACCGTCGCCGCTATGGAACGATTACCGTCCAAGGCTTAGCACGTGGCCAATACCGTCACCTGACACGCCAGGAGGTGCTCTCCTTGCGGCGATTGGTCGGACTCTGAGCAGCCGGCATTTGTACCACCATCAAGGAGTGCCTAATGGATCGCCGTCAATTTGTCGAGCTTGGTCTTGCTGCCAGCGCTGCACTTGCTGTCTCCCCGATGAGTCTCCACGCATCAGACGCAAAGCCAACAGTGCATACGCTCCCGCCGCTTCCCTACCCCTACGACGCCCTGGAGCCGTACATTGACGCCAAGACGATGGAGCTTCACCACTCCAAGCATCATCAAGCGTACGTGGACGGTCTCAACAAGGCAGAAGCAGAACTGGCAAAGGCTCGCCAATCAGGAGACTACACGCTCATCGAGTACTGGTCGAAGAAAGCTGCCTTCAACGGCGGCGGACACTTTTTGCACACGATGTTCTGGGAGATCATGGCCCCACCAGCAAAGGGCGGCGGTGGAGCAGTACCGGGACGGCTCGAAGCTGCGTTGAAAGATAGCTTTGGCTCCGTCGAGGCATTTCGCGCGCAGATGAGTGCAGCCGCAGCAGCCGTCGAAGGGAGTGGCTGGGCGTTGCTACACGTCCGTCCCTCTGACGGACGTTTGATCATCTTGCAAGCCGAAAATCAGCACAAGCTGACGCCGTGGGGTGTGGTCCCAATTCTGGGCGTTGATGTTTGGGAGCATGCCTACTACCTCAAGTACCAGAATCGCCGTACGGACTACATCAAGGCGTGGTGGAATGTCGTCAATTGGGCAAAGGTCGAAGACAACTACCTCCGCGTCATCGGACGGTAGAAAAGGCAGCCGACCGCCCCACATCAAGCAGCTCTGGACTCATGCGTTGGCCCTCAGCGAGCGGCTTGAGCGGCAGCACGTGTTCCTGTTGGCATCGGGGATTGCGTTCAATGTCCTGCTGTGTGTGCTTCCGCTGCTGGGGCTGGTCATCGTTGTTGCATCGCTGGTTGTGCCGCCAGAACTTGTTCGGCAAAGCATCACCGATGCAATCGCGGGAGCACTTCCTCCGACTGCCAAGGTACAGCGACTGCTCGACCTCCTCCTGCAGGAGATCGAGCGCGTCCGCAGTTACGCACTTACGGCAACGATCGTCGCGGCGGTTGTGTTGCTCTGGACGTCCTCGGCACTGCTGAGCACACTTCGAACAGCACTCAACGCAGTATTCAGCATTCCTACGCCGCGTTCATTCGTGTGGTACAAACTCCGCGACATCGCCCTTACGCTCGTGCTGATTGCACTTGTCGTCGTGATGCTCCTTCTGACGCCGGTTCTCTCACTGCTGAGCGCGAACGTAAGCCAACTTGCGCCATTTTGGGAGCAGCTCCACATGTCCGGTTGGATCAGCTTTGCAGCGAATCTGGCGAGCACATTTGCGTTGATGTTCCTGCTCTACCACTTCGTACCGAGTCGCCCGCAGCCGCTGTTTATCATCGTGCGTGCAAGTATCGTTGCGTTGCTGCTCTGGGAGTTAGCGCGGGTGGCGTTTACGCTCTACATCGAGCATGCGCGCTCGCTCGGTGCGATCTACGGCACGTTCTCCCTGATTGTCGTCGCAGCGCTGTGGATTTACTACACTGCGCTCATCGTGCTCATCTCTGGTGAAGTGGCCAAGTACTGGTGGGAACACCACACCGCTAAAACTTGAGGTACTGCTCCCAGACCTGGTAGAGCTGCCAGGTGGCAACAACATCGGCTAAGCAATATTCGGCAATCTCGGTGTAGCGTTGCTCAGCGTAAAGTGCAGCGACTTTGGTGCCGTCCACGCCGTGACTTTTCGGCGATTCAATCCCAAATGCCTTGGTGAGGAAGTCGAGGTTGTAGCGTCGGGTTGCGCCGACCGTCTGCGGCATGTAGAACGTAAACTCATCGAGCAGATCGGTGTGGTGCTCGTAATTGTACCGCGTGCCGCGGAGGAGATTTTCCGAGGGTCGCACCCCAAGGACTGCTGAGCGCAGCATCAAGAACGGGAAATCGAACATGCGTCCGTTGAAGGTGATGTAGTGTGCCCCGCGACAATCTTCGCTTCGGAGGAATGCCCAAAAGTCGCGAAGGATCGCCCGTTCGCCGTAGCAGTAGAGTTTGCCACTGCCACTGAGATCAACAGCACTGTCTGGACGGTCTGCATCGCTGCGGTCATTCATCAAGCAGACGCGTTTCCGCTCGCTGACCGTGCCGCTGTCGCGTTCGACCAGGTACAGCCCAATGCACACAACAAAACCCGTCAGGGGGGCTAACGCCATTTGCTTTTTGCGCTCTTCCTGTTCCTCGGGGGTTTCCGCACGTGCAAGGAGGTATGCTTGCTGTGCTTGATCAAAGCTCTCCCAAGGCAGTGGCGAGGTTTCGATGTCGACAACGAGAAATTTCTCCATTTCCGCGTTGTTCAATCAAAGTGCGAATCCGGCACGCCATCGAGCCGTGCGGTGATGTCGCCGATGATCGCCGTAAAGCTACGCTCGTCGAACGGGGACTGCAAGTTTGCCAACGCCACAAGCTCGGTGAATGCCCGCGTGCCGCCAGCACGGCAGAGTTCAAGGTAGTCACGCCAAGCGGCATCGCGATCGCTTTTAGCTCGCACCCAGAATTGCAATGCACAGACCTGCGCCAGCGCGTAGTCAATGTAGTAGAACGGCGATTCATAGATGTGCCGCTGTTGCTGCCATACTGAGCCAGTCTCGAGGAATGCGTTGCCGTCGTAATTGCGGTAGGGCAAATACCGCTGCTCGAGCTGTCGCCAGCACTGCTTCCGTTCAGCTGGCGTCATCGTGGGATGATCGTACACTTGGTGTTGAAACTCATCAACGAGCACGGCATACGGGAGGAACAGCAGCGCGCCGCTCAGATGCTGGAACTGGTACTTATCCTCGTCTTCGCGGAAGAAGCGTTTGATCCACGGCCAGGCAAAAAACTCCATGCTCATCGAGTGAATTTCGCATGCTTCGTAGGTCGGGAACCAATATTCCGGTGCGCGGTGGTGCCGGCTCGAGTAGCACTGGAATGCATGGCCGAACTCATGGGTCAGAACGTCAACATCATGTGCCGTGCCGTTGAAGTTGGCGAAGATGAACGGTACGCCATAGGCACCCAGGAACGTGCAGTAGCCGCCTGTTGCTTTCTTCGGACGCGTCAGGAGGTCCATCAAGCGTCGCTGCTCCATCAAGCGGAAGAACCCGTCTGTCTCGGCGGACATCTCCGCGTACATCGAGCGTGCTTGGGCGATGATCCAATCGGGATCGCCTTTCGGAGTGGGATTGCCGCTGCGGTATTGGAGTGGTTCGTCGTAGAACGTCAGCTGTTCCAACCCAAGGCGCTGGGCTTGCCGCTGGCGGAGCTTGACGGCAATCGGCACAATATGCCGCAGCACGTACTCTCGGTAGCGTGCGACATCGGCGGCGGTGTAGTCCGAACGGAGCATGCGCATGTATCCAAGCTCCGTGAACGTGCGGTAGCCCAGCCGCTGCGCAATCTCAGTCCGCACTCGGACAAGCTCGTCGTAGAGCCGATCGAGCTCATCGGCATGTGCACGGAAGAAGTCCCACTTTGCCTCCGATGCCGCTCGGCGCACTGCGCGGTCGGTGTGCTGCAAGTACGGCGCGATGCTCGAAAGATTGAGCGTTTTGCCGTCGAATGCAATCTCCGCCGATGCAAGAAGTTTTTGGTACTCGGTCGCCAGTTGGTTCTCGCGTTGCAAGAGCGGAATGACTTCTGGCGACTGGCAGCGGATGGACATTTCGGCGATGCGGAACAGTTGCGCACCCCACGTTCGCTCGAGTTCATGCCGAAACGGCGAGCTGATCAGTGCGCGGTAGAGATCGTTGACATGCTCGGCGATGAGGGGACGGACGGTGTCCATGTATTCCTGCTCGGCGGCGTAGAATTGATCGCTGGTATCGCACGAATGGCGAATCGAAACGATTGTTGCTGCTGTGTCAAGCTCGATGCGGAGCTGGTTCATTGTCTCGAGCAGGACAGATTGCTCCTCCGGGCTTGTCGCTGTGCGGAACTCATCGAGCAATCGTTTCCACTCGGCAACGAATGCATCGTAGTCCGGACGCTGGTACGGGATGCGCTCAAACGTCTCGAATGTGCGATGGGTCGTCATGCTTCACCTTGTGCTTTGGAGTACATGGGGATGTCACCCTCGCGGGTGAGGAGTTCGACTTGCATCCAGCGGATGCCGAGCCGTTCTACCTCCGCAAGGAGTGCGTGGATCGCTTCAGACGAAATTGGCTGCTGTGCAATGTATCGGCAGCGGTACCAGTTGACCATCGTAATCGGCGGTACCGGTGGTGGGTACACTTTTGTGCCGCGGTTGGACATCATCGTCAGTTCCAGCGGACCAACGCGTGGCGGCATCGGTGGCAACTGTTCGATTGCATTCCACTCGACAAAAACGTCAGCGCCGACGAGTGTCCATCTCTCCGCTGACGGTGTCGGCGGTGGGGGTGGGGGAATGTCGAGCGTCGTCGGAATAGCAACCTCGCCTTGCTCGGATACATCTGGCAGACGAGCAATGATCGCGTCGGTGAACTGGCGTGTTGTTGCATCGCCGCCTAAATCGCGAGTGCGAATGTTCGCCTTGAGTGTGGCGTAGAGCGCTTGTTCAATGCGGCGACCGTAGCTGCCGAGCCCGATGTGATCGAGCATCTGGAGTGCCGACAGCAGCAGTGCCGTCGGATTGGCAATTCCTTTTCCGGCAATGTCCGGCGCAGAGCCGTGGACTGCCTCAAACACTGCATGATGGCGCCCGATGTTCCCGCCTGGTGCAACTCCTAAGCCGCCAACGAGCCCAGCGCACAAATCGCTGACAATATCGCCGAACAAGTTCGGGAGGACGAGCACATCAAATGTCTCCGGTCGAATGACCAGCTGCATGCACGTGTTATCCACGATGAGGTCGTCGGCAACGATGTCCGGATAATCCTTGGCGACCTGGCGGAAGCATTCCAGGAACAGCCCGTCGCTGTGCTTGTGAATGTTCGCCTTGTGGACACACGTTACACGCCGCCGTCCGAGACGTCGGGCAAGTTCAAAGGCATAACGATGCACAAGCAAGCTCCCCTGCCGCGTAATGATGCGTAACGTCTGCGCGACATCTGGCGTTTGGCGGTGCTCGATTGAGCCGTAGGTATCCTCGATGTTCTCACGAACGACGATCAGATCAACGTTGCCAAAGCGAGTAACCACACCGGGGAGCGATTTGGCCGGGCGCACATTTGCAAACAGATCGAGCGCTTTGCGAATCGTGACGTTGACGCTCTTGAACCCTTCGCCAATGGGAGTCGTTGTCGGGCCTTTGAGCGCAACACCGGTGCGCAGGATCGAATCGAGTGTCTCTTGCGGCAAGGGCGTACCATGGCGTTCGAAGCATGCGAGCCCTGCATGTGCTTCTTCCCATTCGACCGGGACGCTTGCTGCATCGAAGATGCGAACGACAGCATCGGTGATTTCAGGGCCGATGCCATCACCACGGATGAGTGTAACGCGACGAGGGGAAATCATTTGGCGCTGGAGCAGAGCGTGTTTAGTTGACCGTCTCGACCAAAACAGCAGTTGCTTCACCTCCGCCGATGCAGAGTGCAGCAACACCGTAACGCTTGCCGTAGCGGCGGAGTGCGTACAGGAGTGTTGTCAGGATGCGTGCGCCGCTCGCACCGATGGGATGCCCGAGCGCAACAGCGCCGCCGTGGACGTTGAGTTTCTCGTGTGGGATTCCCAGCTGTTGCTTGGCTGCCAGCGCGGTCACTGCAAAGGCTTCGTTGATCTCGAACAGGTCCACATCTGCAACGCTCATGCCGGCTTTGGCAAGCAAACGCTCGATGCTGTAGATCGGTGCGGTGTTGAAATCGGCAGGGTCATGCGCGTAGGTCGCTTGCGCAACGATGCGTGCGAGCGGTCGGCGACCGTGCTGGCTTGCCCACTGCTCACTTGCCAGAACAAGGGCAGCTGCGCCATCGTCAATTGAGCTGGCATTGGCCGCTGTGACCGTCCCCTCTTTGGTGAAGACAGGCTTGAGCTCGGGAATTTTCTCGAACTTGACTTTCTGCGGTTCCTCATCGAGCGTTACTGTCAGCTCGCTCTTGCCGCTCCGAACGGTAACCGGCACGATTTCATCGGCAAAGAGCCCTTCCTGCTGTGCACGGAGGGCGCGCCGGTAGCTTTCGATTGCGTACTCATCCTGCTGCTGACGGGAAATGCCGCAGCTTGAGGCACACCGATCAGCGAAGACTCCCATCGGCTGGGGATCGTAGGCATCGGTCAGACCGTCGAGGAGCATGGAATCGAGCACTTCGCCGTGTCCGTAGCGATAGCCCGTTCGCCCTTTCGGGAGCAGGTACGGCGCATTACTCATGGACTCTTGCCCGCCGGCAACGACAACCTCGGCATCTCCGCAGCGGATCGCTTGATCGGCGAGCATGACTGCTTTGAGACCGCTGCCACAGACTTTGTTGATCGTCATGCACGGTGTCGTCGTCGGCAGACCTGCTTTGAGTGCTGCCTGCCGTGCCGGCGCTTGCCCCACACCAGCGGTGA
>BEHW01000084.1 GCA_002898675.1 bacterium HR20 | reverse complement strand
CGACCAGTTTGTACTGCAGGCGCGCATCTGAGGGGAACTCGAGTACCGCGTAGTGCAGTTGTGTCCCTGTCACACGGTGCATCGGTGCACTCGGCTGCCAGTATGTCCAATCCCCCACAAGCTGGATGTGCTCAGCATCGGACCAGTGCAAGAAGAGTGCCCGCGTGCCGGCGGTAATTGGATTGGCTCTTGCTGCCAGTACCGCTTGCCACAGCTCGTTGGCGTGCTGAGCGCGCACCTCACTTGCGCGCTCCTCGAAAAGGTGATAGAGAGATTCTTCCGCGTTGGTTCGGAACATGTCGCTGTCCAAACAAACAAGATTGGAGCACTGCCGCAGCACAAAAATGCACGGTGGCGGCTGCTCAGCGTGCATGCAGCTCCCGATCGGATTCTGTGCAACTGTCCTGTTGCAGCATGGGGGCACGGTGCTGTATTTTTGCACACTGATGATGTTTTCCTGTGGGCATATAGCTCAGCTGGTAGAGCGCTTGAATGGCATTCAAGAGGTCAGGGGTTCGAGTCCCCTTATGTCCACAGCAGTTGATGGTGGTGGAATCGTAGCTCAGCTGGTTAGAGCGCTGCCCTGTCAAGGCAGAGGTCGCGGGTTCAAGTCCCGTCGGTTCCGCGCGCAGGCGAGCCCACTTGGAACGGCAAGTGGGCTCGCGCTTTTTCTCCACCGCACTTGGAACATGTGATGAGTACACCCAGCTCAACCTTTGCTTTTCGCCACATAGGGCCGCGCCCTGCAGAGATTGAACAGATGCTCGCTGCGCTTGGCTACCGCAGCTTGGATGAGTTCAGCGATGCTGTCGTCCCTGCCGACATTCGGCTGGATGAACAGCTGCCACTTCCAGAGCCGATCAGCGAGGCTGAAGTTCTCGAGCGTCTCCGTGCACTCGGCGCGAAAAACCGACGCTTCCGCTCCTTCATCGGGATGGGTTACTATGGAACCATCACGCCACCGGTCATCCAGCGAAACGTCATCGAAAATCCAGGATGGTACACTCCCTACACTCCGTACCAAGCCGAGATCGCCCAAGGCCGGCTCGAAGCGCTCCTGACCTTCCAAACGATGGTCAGCGACCTGACTGGGATGGAAATCTCGAACGCTTCGCTGCTCGACGAAGCAACGGCGATTGCTGAAGCGATGCACATGATGTTCTCGATCGCTGGGCATGGGAGCACGCGCAATGTCCTCTACGCCGACGAAACGCTCTTCCCACAGTCGCTGGCAGTTCTCCAGACACGGTGTCGAGCACTTGGCGTTGAGCTCCGCGTGGCAGCCTGGCAGCAGTGGACGCTCGATGAGCATACGCTCGGCGGCATCGTCCAGTACCCGAACGGCCACGGGGCAATCGAGGACTACCGCGAGCTTGCCGACGCAATTCACAGAAGTGGCGGTCTCTTCTGCGTCGCAACTGATCTTCTGGCACTGTGCCTGCTCGAACCGCCCGGTGCGTGGGGTGCCGATATTGTCGTTGGTTCTGCGCAGCGCTTCGGTGTACCGCTCGGCTATGGCGGTCCGCACGCTGCATTCCTGGCAAGCTGCCACAAGTACATTCGCTCGATGCCGGGGCGAATTATCGGTGTCTCCATTGATGCCGAAGGTCGCCGGGCATACCGCATGACGCTCCAAACACGCGAGCAGCACATCAAGCGGGACAAAGCAACCTCGAACATTTGCACCGCGCAGGCACTTCTGGCAAATGTTGCTGCGTTCTACGCTGTGTACCATGGGCCTGAGGGACTTCGGTCCATTGCCAAGCGCGTCCATCACCATGCTGTCACACTCGAGGCGTTGCTTACCGCTATGGGCATCGAGCAGCGGAACAGGCTCTTTTTCGACACGCTGTACATCCCTCTTTCCCCAGACCAACAGCACGCGGTGCGCGACGAAGCACTCCGTAGCGGCATGAACTTCCGGTACTACTCCGATGGTGCTATCGGCATCTCACTCGATGAGACAACTACAGATCGCGACGTTGCAGCAATTGCCTCCGTCTTTGCGACTGCGCTGGGGCGGCAATTGCCCAACGGCAGCGTGACCCCAGAGACTGGGGACTTCCCTTCGCCGTTTGCACGCACACGACCAATGCTTGTGCACCCCGTCTTCAACTCGTACCACAGTGAGACGGAGATGATGCGGTATCTCAAGCGGCTGGAAAACAAAGACCTCTCGCTCGTCCATTCGATGATACCGCTTGGCTCCTGCACGATGAAGCTCAACGCTGCTGCAGAAATGATGGCGATCACATGGCCAGAGTTCAACCAACTGCATCCGTTCGTACCGCTCGATCAAGCCGAGGGGTACCGCGAGCTTATCGCCGAACTTGAGCGCGACCTTGCCATCATCACCGGTCTCGACGCAGTCTCTATGCAACCGAACTCTGGCGCACAAGGTGAATACACAGGGCTTCTTGTCATCAGAGCATACCATGCAAGCCGCGGCGAAGACCACCGGCGCATCGCGCTCATCCCGGCATCGGCACATGGGACAAATCCCGCCAGTGCTGTCATGGCGGGATTGCAGGTCGTCGTCGTCGCAAGTGATAGCCGCGGATACATTGATCTCGACGATTTAGAACGCAAACTCTCCGAGTACGGAGACCGCATCGCCTGCTTGATGGTGACCTATCCCTCAACACACGGCGTGTTCGAAGAGCATATCCGCCACATCTGCAGTCGCATCCACGACGTAGGCGGGCTGGTGTATATGGACGGTGCCAATCTCAACGCACAGGTTGGGCTTACTTCACCAGGGCAGATCGGCGCCGACGTCTGCCATATCAACCTGCACAAAACATTCTGCATCCCGCACGGGGGCGGTGGGCCTGGGATGGGTCCGATTGCTGTCCGTCGTGAGCTGGCAGCATTTCTGCCGACGCATCCAGTTGTTCCCACCAATCCGAATGCCCAGAGCATCGGCACCGTCGCAGCTGCGCCGTGGGGCAGCGCCAGTATTCTCCTGATTTCTTGGGCATACATCCGCATGATGGGAAGTGATGGGCTGCGCCGCGCTTCACAAGTTGCGCTCCTGAACGCCAACTACCTCAAAACGCGCTTGCACGAGGCATATCCCATCCTCTACACCAGCACGAACGGCTCTGTCGCTCATGAGTTCATCGTGGATCTGCGTCCCTTCCGCCAACGCACTGGTGTGGATGCCGAAGATGTTGCCAAACGGCTCATGGACTATGGATTCCACGCGCCGACGGTTTCCTTCCCTGTTCCAGGGACGTTGATGATCGAACCAACCGAGAGCGAATCCCTTGCTGAACTGGAGCGATTCTGCCAAGCGATGCTCGCCATCCGCGAAGAAATTGCTGAGATCGAGCAGGGCCAGGCAGATCGCACCGACAACGTTCTCAAGAATGCACCCCACACCCAGCGCATGGTCACAAGCGATCAATGGCTGCATCCATACTCACGTCAGAAGGCTGCATTCCCGCTTCCGTTCGTCGAAGAGCGAAAGTTCTGGCCTTCGACCGCACGCATCAACAACACGTATGGCGATCGTAACATCATGTGCGTTTGCCCGCCGGTGGAAGCCTATGCTGAAGGTGCTCCTCAGACTGCACCATAGCGCTTGCGCAAGTACCACTCGATTGCAAACGCAGTAATCGCCAGTGCCAGAAGCACCCAGCTATTCCACAGCGCAAGCGTCCGCGCCTGGGTGACAACGCGTGGCTGAAATCCAGGTAGTGTTTCGATACGCTGCCACAACGCACGCGCATCGAAGCGATCACCCTCGAAAAATGCACCGCCTGTGCGCTCCGATAGCGTCCGCAGTAGAGCGGCATTCATCGGCACATTCTGATATTCGAGCGCGATCTCGCCAACGCTGAACCGACCGTCGTCGGTACCGAGAAGTTGTGTTGCACGCTGTGCTTTGCCTGTGAAGCTGTAATCACCACCTTCCAGTGATGGGACCACTGTGCTATAACGCCCACCACCGCTGGGCTGGAGTACCAGTTCGAATGAACCTCTGCTCGATCGTACCGCAACGCTGACCGTTGCATCCTCGATCGGGCGCTGAGCATCGTCGTGGACATCGGCGATGAACTCAACCGGCTCTCCACTGATGTACTGCCGCTTGCTCGTGTAGATGCGTACGTTCTTCGAGGACTCGTCATTTGCAAGCCAGCGAAGTGTATTGCTCAAAAACGCATCGAGGACGCCAGGTGGCTGTTTTCCTTGGGCGCGGTCGCTGCCTTCTCCGAGGAGCTTCCAACGGTAGATGCCATAGCCGAGCAGCGCAACGGAACGTTGCCTGCCACTTGTCCTGGCAATGACGAGCGGCTCATCAAGTCGCGTTGTGCCAACTGCAATCGTTGCGAGCACCTCGGCACCTGGTTTTGGTGTAACGAACGCCTCCGGACGATAGATCGGCGGCAAACCGTTCCAGGCTTTTTCCGCTGGGACTTGTTCGTCGCCAGTTGCAAGGAGCGCGTGCTGAGTACCGCTCTCAGTGAGAACTGGTGCAACCTGCATTTCTGCACTGCCCCAGCGCTCAATAGTAAATGGCAGTACCGGCTCGAGGATTGAGAGCTTCCGCGGGTCAATGGTTTGCGAGGCAATCAAGAGAATCGGCTTGCCGCGCCGTGCTTCATCGGCGATCATCGTGATCAGCGCATCCGGTGAGGAAGCGATCGGAAAGCCAACGAGAATGATGCTTTCCGCGTTGCGCAGATCGGCTGCTGTCGGCGCAGCGCCATAGAATTCCGCGCCGAACTTTTGAACGAACTGGCGCAGCCGAATACTACGGTCACCGCTGATGATGGTGCTCACTAATGCAAGATCAGGGCCGGGCGAGCCTGCAATGAGCACAATTGTACGCTCGTTGGGGAGAATCTTCACGTATTCAGACCGCACGTTGTTGAGCGTGGTCAGCTCACTGGTACCTTCGGGAGGCTCAAGCCGCGCGGTTAGTTTACGGATGCCCTCGCTGGAGGGAAGATAGCTGAAGACATGTCGGTAGAATCGCTGCCCCGGCTGAAGACGAATTTGCGCACGCCCAACTTCAACGCCGCCATCGCTGAGCACGAGCGTTGCAACCCCTTCGAGGCCATCGGCAGTGATACTGACCTGGACGGGCATTTCGACTCCCTTGTACCCTCGTTCGTTGGTCACAAGTGCAGTGATTGCAGCATCCTTGACCGCCGCTGTATCGCCGATGCCGACAGTGAACACAGGCTTTCCCAAGCTCAGCGCTTCGTAGAGTGGCATGCCGCCGGTGTTATAGGCGCCATCGGTGATGAGCACAACTGCTTGCACATTTTCTGTGCGGCGTTGCGCTAAGACTGCAAATGGAGCTTCGAGATTCGTTGCTCCGTCGTCGAAGCGAAAGGAATCCCGCACCAGCGCTGGGAGCGTTTCGACCGTTCTGCCAACCCGGAGTGGCAGCACTGCATCGGCTGGAAACGCTGAACGGATACCTTCGACCACCGCGCGCACAACCGCACTCCGGTCGAAGCGATTATCGCGGATACGCATCGAAGCGGAATTATCCACAACAATAGCGACCTGGGGCCGATCTGTCCGCGAGGAGACAATCCGCGCCACCGGCACAAAGAGCGCCGATACCAAAAGTGCCAAGCCGAGCCAACGCAGCACCGCCAGCACTGCACGCTGACTCCGGTGGAGTGCGCTCCGGTGTGCTGCATAGTACCACACACTTGCAGCACCAAGCGCAACAAGCACTCCTGCATACCACCACCACGACGTGCCAAGCTCGATGTGCAACGACTCCATCACTTCCTACTTGCGCCAGTGAACGGAACAGAGACGCTGCAACGAATAACGCAATCGAAAATTTCACGATGCTGCCGAACGTACCGTATTTTTGCGCGCCTTCGGGGTGTAGCTCAGCCCGGTAGAGCACTTCGTTCGGGACGAAGGGGCCGGAGGTTCAAATCCTCTCACCCCGACATGCAGCAAGCGCCGATTGTTGATCAATCGGCGCTTTTGCTTTTCTCATGTATCTTCGCACAGCAACCACCAACCAACAGCGATGATTCCACTGCAGGACACGATCCCTTCGCGACAGTTTCCTCTGGCCAACTGGGTGATCATCGGACTCAACACGCTCGCGTTCCTGTTCGAGCTTTCGCTCCCGGAATACAAGCTCGACATTTTCATCCGCTATTTCGGTCTTGTCCCCGCTCGGCTGACCGACCCCGAATGGGCACAGATGATGGGGTACCCACACTCCTACGTTCCGCTGGTGACGAACATGTTCCTCCACAGCGGATGGGGCCATTTCATCGGGAACATGTGGACGCTCTACATTTTCGGCGATAACGTCGAAGATCGCATGGGGTCGGTTCGATACACCCTCTTCTACCTCATCACCGGAATCGCTGCAAGCTTGACGCATATGCTCATCAACCCGACTTCGACCATCCCTGCGATCGGTGCCTCTGGTGCCATCTCTGGGGTCATGGCAGCGTACATGTTCCTCTTTCCGCACAGCAGAATTGTGTTTCTCTTTCCGATTCTCTTCCTGCCCTACTTCATTGAGCTGCCAGCATTGCTCTACATTGGCGTGTGGTTTATCGGGCAACTTATCAGTGGCGTTAGCGTGCTCTCGATCACAGACCAGGCCGGCGGAATTGCATTCTGGGCGCATATCGGCGGATTCGGTGCAGGCGCTGTGCTCTACCGGCTGTTTGTGCAGTACCGATACCGCCGCACATTCGACGATGAATACATGCGATCGTACCACAACTACGCATGAGGAGGATATGGATGTACTCTCGCTGTTTTGGTTTTTTGTGATGGTAAGTTCTCTGCAGCCGATTATCCGGCAACGACTCATTGAAGCAGCGCGCCAACGACTGATAGCTCGCATCGAGGAGGAACGCTCCAGCCGTGTCATTTTGATTGTCCATCGGCAGGAAACGATGCGGCTGCTGGGATTTCCTCTGGTCAAGTACTTGACGATGGAAGACTCCGAGGATGTCCTCCGTGCACTGGAGGCAACCGACGACGACCGCGATATTGATTTGGTGCTCCATACACCAGGCGGCTTGGTTATCGCCGCACTGCAAATTGCGCGTGCCATCCAGCGACGGAAGGGCAGAACGCGCGTCATCGTCCCCCACTATGCCATGAGCGGTGGCACACTCATTGCCCTGGCCGCCGATGAAATCATCATGAGCAAGAATGCAGTGCTCGGTCCGATTGACCCGCAGCTTGGCGAATTCCCCGCCCCATCCTTACTGCGGTTGCGGCAGATCAAAGACGTCAACGAAATTGACGACCGCACACTCATCCTTGCTGACATCGCGGAGAAAGCACTCGAGCAAATGCGCCAGGCAGTCGCAGAGCTCCTGACTAAAAATTACTCCCCCGACGTTGCCCACCATGTGGCAGAACAACTGACGATCGGACGTTGGACGCACGACTTCCCCATCACACCAGCGATGGCACAGGAGATGGGACTCAACGTTTCGACTGAGATTCCCGAGGCATTTCTACAACTGATGAGCCTTTATCCTCAGCCAGTGCGGATGCAACGGAGCGTTGAATTCCTCGGCATGCCGAATTAGCGCCCCAGCAGTGCTTGAACCTTTGTCTGTGCCTGGACGAGTGCGCCACGGGCATCGCTGCGCCCGTAGAGCACATCAACAACGGCGTTTTCAAGAACCTGTTCGATATCAAGCCACCGAGGATGGACTGGTGTCATCCGTGCAGCGCGCAATTGCTCGGCAAAGACACGCTTGATGGGATTGCTCACCAAGCTGCTATCAGCAAAGCAATCCCGCCGCGCTGGAAAACCAGCTTCCGCGATACGACGGCAGAATGCAATCACCTGCCCAGGAGCAGTCATGTAGCGGATGAACGCACGTGCTAACGCAGGATTGGTGCTTTTCTGCGCGATTGCCCAGTACTCGCCACCAGCGAACGAGATGCCCGGGGCCGATCGGTCCCGACCCGGCATCAGCACGGCTGCATAGCGGAGCGCTGGATTTTCTCGCTCGATTTTTTCGATGAGCCAACTTCCTGAATTCCACAGCGCCACTTCACCCCGAACGAATGCAGCATCGAGTTGCTTCTGCGTGTCAATGATCCCTGTTCGTGAGAGAGCTGCGTAGAGTTCGAGTGCGCGGACGTTCGCTTCCGACGCAAGCACACAACGCCCTGCGCTATCGAGGATATCTCCACCGAGTGTCCACATGAAGGGAAGAATTTTCTTGTAGAGGCGATGGTTATCAGCACCGGTCGCACCAAAGCCAGCAGCACCGGTACGCTCTTGCACAGCGCTTGCTACACGCAGGAGCTCTTCGAACGTATGGGGCGGGGAAACACCGGCTGCCGCAAGGAGCGATGTGTTGAGAAAGAGCACGCGCGTGTCAACAACCCACGGCACAGCGTAGTAGCGTCCGTTCCAGCGGCATGGTGAAAGTGCCCAGGGAAGCCAGAGAGAAGGCTCAACGTCGCTTTCTGCCAGCTCTGCAAGGACGCCGCTGCTGGAAAACTGCGCCACCCAATCAGAACCAAGCTCGAGCACATCGGGCGGCGCAGATGCATTGAATGCGGCCATCAGTTTCGTCTTGCCGTCACTCCAACTGAGCGGAGTCAGTTCGACGCGGCAGTCGTGCTCGCGTTCAAAGTGCTCGATGAGCGAATCAAACACTGCTTGATGCTGTGGTGCGCTCCAGAAGTGCCACACTCGGAGCACAGGCTTGCTCTGTTGCTGCGAGCAGCCGCTCACCAGTACCAGAGCGATCGCTGCGACGGCCCAAGCACACGTCTTCTTCATAGTTCGAAAAGGTCGCGATGTGGTTGAAGCTTCTTCAGGAGCAGTTGCCGCGCACGAAACAAGTGCGCTTTGACTGTCCCGAGTGGTAATCCTAACTGTTCGGCGATTTCGGCGTATTCCATCCCACGGTCGTGCCGAAGTTCAATGACGATGCGATACTTTTCCGGCAGCGATTCAATTGCAGCGCGGAGTATTGCTTGGCGCTCGCTGCGCATGAGTTCTTCGTCGGGGATCGGGCTATTCGGATCGGCATACTGCCGTGGCGGTGCATCGCCCTCGCTGTCATCGAGCTCCAGACGTTCTGGCGCAAAGCGTCTGCGGCGCAGGTAGTCTATGCACGTGTTGGAGGCAATCTTGAAGAGCCATTTTTCGAAGGGATACTCAGGCTTGTACGAATCGAGCGCGCGGAAGGCTTTGAGCAGGGTATCTTGGACGAGATCTTTTGCGTCCTCCTCGCTTCGAATGATTGAGCGGATTATACCGTAGAGGCGGCGGCGATACTTGCGATCAATGGTCGCAAAGGCATTGGGATTCCCCGCCAAGACAGCACGAATTGCTTCCAGATCTTCTCGATCCGAAGCAGCGCGATCGGGACGGTCTTCCGGCATGCAGTCCAACGGTAGGTGAAGCGGAAGGAGAGGGATTC
>BEHW01000083.1 GCA_002898675.1 bacterium HR20 | reverse complement strand
CAGCACGGCAGCGCTTCCCCAACCGTCGCATAGTCGTTTGTTTTGAACCGCGGTCGAATACCTCTGTTCGCTCGGTCTTCCAGCGAGAATTCGCCGATGCACTTGCAAACGCCGATGTCGTGGTTCTCTGCCCAGTCTATCGTGCTGAACGTTATGCCCCAACAGAGCGCCTCGATCGCGAGCGATTGCAGCGCGACCTCGACGCACGCGGCGTTCCATGCATCCTCGTTCCTGACAGCAGCGACTGGGGCGATGCTGCAAGAGCGATTCTCAGCGATACCGTCCAGAACGGCAATGTCCTTCTGCTGTTGAGCAACGGCAACATCGGAGGGCTGCGCCAGTCGCTTTGTACCGACCCTCAATCCTCTGCTCCACCCCAAGCGTGATTGGACAGCGGTACTACGGCACCACAACGAATTTTTGTATGACTGATTCTGTCCCGTCAGGCAAGCGAATCCGGTAGAGGTAGATACCTTCAGGCAAGAGCCTCCCATCCGGAAGACGCGGCAGCCAACGCACTCCTCCAGTGGGATCAACAGCCTCTATCTGGGCAAGCTCGATGCCGTCAAGGAGAGAAATGATCACAGTTGCCCCGGGCGGCACATTCGAGAAATGAAGTTCGCGATCTCTGCTCCGTGACCACGGCTGTGGGAATGCTTGCGTCTGGGAAACATCGGCGGCATAGTACCATGCCACAACATTGCCACCGTTACCTGCGATCATGTTCCCTACCGTCGAACGAAACGATCGTGGCAATGTCATCGTGAACATTATTCCGCGAGCTTCGTATCGAAAGCGGCGATCCAGGATGAACTCAACCGCCCGGGCATCACCACGCTTGAGGTATCCCACGATTGCGCCATATGGCTCAATCACGATGCTATCGAGTGCAAGCGTGGAGAGGTCTGGCTCTTGGCTGAATCGAACGGAGACGGCGGTATCGCTCCACGCTACAACTCGCTCGGCGTAGAATTGCGACGAACGCTCTACCTGTGGACGAACGTACAGGTACACCGACGACGCAGGCGAACGATTTCCGACACCATCAACGGTCCCTGCGGCAAGCGACACGCGATAAAGCCCTTCATCGAGCGATCTGCCAAGCCACGCAAGCAATCGCTGTGCTCCCGCTGCGGCGGTGTACTCTGCACGCAGCGTGAGGCTGTCCCGTTCGATACGGAGCGAAAATGGAGCAATCCCATGCGGAGGAAGGACGCCACCAACCGTGAGACGAAGAATGCGATCACCCGCCGAGAGCGTATCTGCCGCGATGAGTTTGAGTGGCTCACTGCGCACAACGACAAATGGATCACTCCACCGTGAGCTGTCTAACTCGGTTACAGCACGCACCTGAACACTGCATTGCACGCACGGTGGGAGCACTGCTATGGGGAGAATGCTCAGCGTATCACTAGTCCGCGCAACGACGCTACCGGCGACACGAATCTCGTAATGCTCTGCTCGATCGCGTGGGAGCCACATACATACGAGCGCTCCATCACTCCGGAAATAGGCATCGAGTATCGCAGGAGCACGCAATGGAGATGGCTCGTACACGAACCATTGTGTGCGTGGTTGTTGGATACCTCGGGTAAGCGCAAGCTCTACTGTCCCATCACGCTCTAGATCTGCGATGAGTGCGCCGTTCGACCAAACCGAGTCTTGGATGCCGATCAACTCTGGTGTACCACGGCCCCAGGAGAAAACATACGCGAAGGGAAAGAGCGAAAGCACGATTTCTGCTTTGCCATCGCCATCGAGATCGCCTGTAGCAACGCCATCGTAGTATGGCCTCCCATACCGCACGCCGTAGAAGTACTCTTCCCACACCAGCTCGTAGCGATTCGGTGCGGTGGCGCGGTAAAGAGCAAATCGCCACAGCGGTGGCTCATACTCTCCCAACGCGTTATAGGTCGGTAGCGCCGCGGCTCCGGTGAGAATTTCTGCTCTGCCATCGCCATCCACGTCGGCGGCTGCGACAAATTCCGTTCCTGCGCCGGCAAGAAATGGTGGGGACGGTGCGCCGAATTCCCGAACGAATCTGCCGGATTTCCATGCGGCAATTTCAAGGTCACCGTCACTGTCGGCATACGCAATCTCGATGACGCCATCGCCATCGAAATCGCCGACGGCACATAGTGGCGCCGAGATTGTGTTCAGCGTTCTTCCTGCCTGTGGTGGAGAGGAAAGCTCGATGCTATCGAGCTCAACGAACTGAGCGCCATTCCATGTCACTGCGATGAGTGCATCGCTTCGCGGCTGCTCAGTTCCATCCGGATTCCGCTGGATGCGTTGTGTGCGGAAGCCAAGAATTTCGGGTCGCTGGTCACCAGTGATGTCAGCAAGCGCGGCAGCCCAGAACGAATGGCGGAGAGTATCGCCCCAGAGCACAGATGCAAAGGGTGTAGGCTCAAACTCATACAGTCGCGTATCACCAGCATCGTAGGTGAGCACCTCCACGCTCCCATCACCATTGACATCGCCAATGCCACGCAAGAATGCTGTTCGCCCCGAACGTGCGATGATGCGAAACGTATCCTGGTTGCGCTCAAGAAGTGCAGCCTCTTGGACGCCACGGAATCGTGTGGCGCAGAGTGTACCCGCAGAAGGTGATGCGCTGCCTGCCAGCAGCAGCGGCTCTGCTGTGTATCGAGCCAGTCTCCACTCGGCATTCGAGCCTGCCTGAGCAGGAAGGACAACGGAGTCGAGTGTAGCACTGACACTATCAGCACCTTCCCAGGCTGTCACACGAAGCTGGTAGCGGCCGGGCATCAATCGGTCCAGCAGCACCGCATGCAACCGGCGCACCTGCCCATCACCTGTGGAAACTAAGATCGTATCGCCTGCGTTGTTCTGCACAGATGCGGCAATTTGGCACGGCCGATTTACCTGTGCACGGAGCAGGAGCCTCCGCTCCCGTCCAAACCACACTGAGAAAGCACCGAGCATCTCAAATTGCAGCCGACTAGAAACTCGCTCGACCCTTGCAGCATCCTCGATCGTCTTCCCCGTCCGCAGTACCACACGGAGTCGGAGTGTCACAAGAGAGTCTCGTGGAATGCGAGCTGCTTCGATGCGCTCGCTCCATGCAAGCGTTGATCGCTCGGATGTTGCCAGCATGACCGCAGTGTCCCTTCCAATTGCGAAAAGCTCCCAGCGTTCCAACAAAGGGTGCAAAGCGTCGAGTTCGACATCGAGCGACCCCAATTGTGCCGACAACGAGGCGGGATGTCGTGGTGCTCGCAGTTCGATACTGCCGCGGAGCGCAGCGCGCTCAAGTGCATCACGCGGGGAAACGATGCCGTGACCGCTACGCGGTTGCCATGACTGGGATTGTGGTGTGGCAGTGGTAGCCAGGATTGCTCGAATTGACTTGCTATCGAGCTGGGGATCGAGCGAACGCAGCAGCGCAACAGTCGCAGAAACCAGTGGTGCAGCGAAGGACGTTCCACTCCCTTCCTGATAGCCGCCGCCTGCCGCAGCGCTCAGGACCTGCTCACCCGGGGCCAGAAGAAAGAGCCGCTCTCCATAGCTGCTGAAGATTGCTGCCTTTCCTTGTCGTGTGGAAGCACCAATGCTCAGGACACCAACTTCGTCGCCTGGATAGTGCGGGAGCTGCGAGCCACTGTTGCCTGACGAAGCAACTACAACGACGTCGCTTGCTTGAGCCAGCGCAATTGCAGCCGCGACGAGTTCAGAGCGTACAATATCGCCGAAGCTGCAATTGATCACGTGAGCACCATTGGCAACAGCATAGACGATAGCACGCGCGATGTCATCTTCATCTCCGAAGCCGAGCGGATCGAACGCTTGTAAGACCATGACTGCTGCACCTGGTGCCAAACCACTCATTCCAGCACTGGTGGCAGAACGCGCTGCAATAAGAGCAGCAACCGCAGTACCATGGCCATTGCGATCGTATGGAAGCGGATTGTCCATCGGGAATAGTTCCGCCTGCGGGCGAGCAATGAAGTTGTAGCCGATGACATCGTCGGCGAACCCATTCCCATCGTTATCAATCCCATCGAGATCGCCAGGAACTCCATCACGCACCTCTGCACTTGGCCAAGGATCGAAGCGCCCATTGCCATTGCGATCCTCTGCTGGATTGATCCACAGTGACGACTGGAGATCTGGATGCATCCAGTCAATACCGGTATCAATCACGCCGACGACGGCACCATCGCCACGAGAGTATTGCCATGCACCTGTTGCACCGAGCGCATCCAAGTACCATTGCTGCACGATATCAGCCGGCCGCTGTGCACTGCGATCGAGCTGGTAGCGGTATGGCTTCCATACAGCAGCCACGGTGGTATCAAATCGCAGAATGCGAATGAGGCTATCTGGATTCGGTGTCCAGATTGCCGCTGTCTGTTCGAAAAGTGCCAGTGCTTCCGCTGCAGTCGAAGTCGAAGCCAACACATATCCTGATGCTTTCCAGACTCGGCTGTTCCACAGATGTCCTGCAGCACCTGCGTTCTGCTGAACAAACACACGGCACCGCTCAGCCGACCGAAAACGCACAAGGAGTTTTTCGTCAGCCCAAGCGGCAGTCACACACATGCCAAGGATGATTGCCAGGAGTCGAGTGCACATTGCAGGTTGGCGGTGAGCGCACAGCGAAACTACCACAAGAGCTGCGGAGCGAAACTTTTTTGTTCCCATGTTCGTTTTTAGCCGCGTGCTGAATTTGAACTACACCACCATTACCGAATGGTTAAGCGGTACTCAATTGCTCTCTTGCTGACGATCTCCACTGCACTATCCCTTGCACAACCGACAGTTGATTTGACACTCGACGATGCCGAGCAGCGCGCAGTCCAAAGTAGCAAGCTTCTCAGCGCAAGTCGTGCACGGCTCGATCAAGCTGAGCTTCGCACAAGCGAAGTTTCGACTGCGAAATTTCCTTCGCTGACGCTCCAAGGTGGGTACACGCACTTATCGCCGGTTCCACCGTTCCAGTTTACCCCACCGTTCCCCGGTGCACAGCCTGTTACAATCGCCCCCGTCATCCTTGATCAAACGCAAGTGCAGTTGCAATTGCAACAGGTGCTCTTCGCTGGCGGTCGCATCCGTGCAAGCGAAGAAGCAGCATCGCACCAAGCGCTCGCAGCAGCGGACGATTACCGCAGCGATGAACTCAAGGTGCGCTCGGCTGTGCGGCAGACGTACTGGAACCTCTACAAGCTCCGTGCAACACAGCAAGTACTTGAGCTGACTCTCCGCCAGCTGCAAGCGCGCATCCGCGATGCAGAGAATTTGCAAAAAGCAGGGCTTCTGACATCGAGCGACGTGCTCAAACTGCGCGTTCAGTTGGCCAACACACGGGCACAACTACTCGATTTGCAGTCGCAGGAGCAATCACTGGCGGTGCAACTGAACAATCTCGTCGGTCTTCCGTTGAATACCACCATCCGCTTGACAAGCGACCCACGCATGGATGATTCACTCGATACCAATCTCGACCAGATCGTAGCGGAAGCAACGCAGAAACGCCCGGATATTACTGCAAGCCAAGCTCGGCTCCGCGCAGCGGAAGCTGGGGTTGCTGCTGCTTCTGCAGCGTGGTTCCCTACAATAGCTTTCAATGCTCAATACTTGCTGGCGAACCCCAACCAGCGAATCCTTCCCAACCGCAAACAATTCGACGGGACATGGGCTGTGGGTATTGGGCTGAGCTGGAACATCTGGAACTGGCTCCAACCTGAGTACCAAGTCGGACAAGCACGTGCGCAATACGAGCAAGCACGTGCTACTGCGGCACTACTGGCCGACAATGCTGCTGTTGAAATCACTCAGAATTACGTCGCTCTACGTCCCGCCCGCGAGCGCATCGCTGCCGCACGCGAAGCTGTAGTCCAAGCAGAGGATAACTACGCTCAAGTTTCCAGCCGCTTTGCTGCTGGGCTTGCAACGAGCACTGACGTCCTGGAAGCAGAAACGCTCCTCCTCCAAGCGCGCACAAGCGAAATCAGCGCTCGCACCGACTATATGCTCGCAAAAGCACGCTTCTTGAATGCAATTGGCAAGTAGTACCTCTCTCTCCGCCATGCTATGAACCAATTGAAGTGGATTATTCCTGTCTTGATTGGCAGTGGTGTCGTCATCGCCGTACTGGCACATAACAAGCGGACACTCCAGGAACGCCGTAGCCAAAACGTGTTGCAGACAATTATCCCTGTCGTTGCAGAACCAGCGCGTTGGGACACGTTAGCGCGCTCGCTGGAAATGGTTGGATCAATTCTTCCCAACAACATCGTTCAGGTTGCATCCGAGGCGAACGGACGGATTGTTGCATGCAACATCGAACTCGGACGCAGTGTCCGTCAGGGGGATGTCCTCTACGTGCTCGATGACGAGCTCCGCCGAGCACAGTTGATGACTGCACAAGCGAACTTCGAAAAAGCAAAGAGCGACTCTGCACGCTACTGGTTTCTCAAACAGCAGGGATCGGCAACCGATGCGCAGTGGGAGCAAGTGCTCCTGCAGTATCGCTTAGCAGAAGCACAGCTGATCCAAGCTCGCCGCGCCTTGAGCGACACACGAATCAAAGCCCCGATCAGCGGTGTAATCACTGCAAAGCGTGTGGATGTCGGCACAATGGTCAACCCAGGAACGGTTGTCTGCGAGATTGTGGATGCATCAAAGCTAAAGATGCTTTTGAATGTACCAGAGCAGGATGTGTTTTCCCTTGCCATAGGCGATCCAGTTGAAGTCCAGAGCGATGCGCTACCGGGGAGCACGTTCCACGGGCGTATCACCGCGATCGCACCGAAAGCATCCGATGCCCACACGTTCCCCGTTGAGGTCACCATCACCCCACCCTACGGCCAGCTCAAGGCTGGAATGTTCACGCGTGTTCGGTTCGAAGGCGTCAAGCCACTTGTAGGACTCGTGATTCCACGCGATGCAGTGCTCGGTAGTCTGCGGGATGCTCGCGTCTTCGTTGTTGATTCTGCAACGAACACTGCACGGGAACGCCGCATCCGCTGCGGTGCAGAACGGAATGGCTACGTCGTCGTGCTCGAAGGCCTATCGGCTGGTGAGCGTGTCATCGTAACCGGCAACAACATCGTTACCGACGGAACGCCGATTGTTCTAAACACGCAGAAGGTCCAGCAATGACAATCACTGAGCTTTCGATCAAGCGCCCTTCGCTTGTCATCGTTTTCTTCACAGTCCTTCTGCTCCTGGGAGCATATAGCTACACAACGCTCCAGTACGAGCTTCTGCCCAAGTTCAACATCCCATTTGTGACGGTCATCACTGCCTATCCAGGCGCTGCGCCCGAAGAAATTGAAGCAACCGTCACCAAACCGATCGAGGATGCCGTCTCAGGGATTGATAAGGTCTCGAGCATCACAGCAACGTCGCAAGAAGGTGTCTCGATCATCTCGATCGAGTTTGACCAAAATGCAAAGGTGGATTTCGCGTTGCAAGATGTCCAACGCAAGGTCGGCGCAATCAAAGCTCAACTCCCGACAGGCGTCAAAGACCCAGTGATCAACAAAATCGCCTTCGACGAGCTTCCCGTCCTCCGAATGGGGGCGACCTCGTCGTTGCCGCCGCGAGAGTTCTATCAGTTTGTCCTCGATAACGTCAAGCCTCGCTTGAGCCGCGTGCCGGGTGTCGCAGACGTTATCCTCCTCGGCGGCGAACAGCGGGAAATTCAAGTGCAGCTCGACCCAGGACGGCTTCGAGCGTACGGCATTTCGCTCACACAGGTTCAGCAAGCCATTGCCGGTGCGAATCTCGATTTCCCCGCCGGCAAAGTAACCGATGAGCAAAACCAGTACATCGTTCGACTCAGCGGGAAGTTTTCCTCTCTCGATCAGATTCGCAACCTTGTTGTTGCCCGGACCCCTAGTGGCGAAGAAATTCGCATCGGCGATCTTGCTGACGTTCGGGAAGCGAGCGCAGAACGTACGACCTACTATCGGCTCAACGGCAGACCGTCGCTGGGCATCTACGTCCAGAAGCAATCAGAAGCCAATGCCGTGGACGTTTCCCGTGCTGTCCGTGCAGAAATTGAGAAGCTCCAGAAACAGTACGCATACATCAACCTTGCGATCACCGTTGCACAAGATGCATCGCTGTTCACACTCGATGCAGTACACGCAGTGCAATTCGACTTAGGGCTGGCGGTCGTCATCGTTGCAGCAGTGATGCTGCTCTTTCTGCACAGCCTTCGCAACTCGCTTATCGTGATGCTGGCGATCCCGACCTCGCTGATCTCCACCTTCATTGGCATGCTTGCCTTTGGGCTCACGCTGAACCTGATGACACTGCTGGGAATGTCTCTGGTTATCGGGATTTTGGTGGATGATTCCATCGTCGTGCTTGAAAACATCTACAAACACCTTGAGCACGGCGATGATCGCATCACTGCTTCCATTCGCGGACGAAACGAAATCGGCTTTGCAGCGCTGGCGATTACACTTGTTGACGTGGCGGTCTTTCTTCCGCTCTCGCTCACAAGCGGCATTGTCGGCAACATCATGCGTGAGTTTGCATTGGTAGTGGTGACCTCAACGCTGCTTTCGCTGCTGGTGTCGTTTACACTCACCCCAATGCTCGCATCACGATTTGCAAAGCTTGAACGACTTACCCGCTCTACGCTCTTCGGACGGATTGCAATCGGATTCGAACATTGGTTCAGCCGCACCACGCAACGATACGCAAGCGCACTGCGTTGGACACTCAACCGACGCCGCTGGGTGCCAGTTGCTGTCACATTTGCATCGTTTGCTGTCGTTCCACTCCTGTTTGCCAATGGGCTGATCGGCTTTGAATTCTTTACACAAGCCGATCGTGGCGAGTTCACCGTAACGGTGGAATTTCCGCCGAGCTATTCGCTCGAAGAAACTGATCGCCAAGCCCGCAGAATTGAACAGTTCCTCTTCTCGATCCCAGAAGTCCAACGTGTCATTACAGGAGCGGGTGTATCGAGCGAAGGAATTCTCGGGCAGAATTCGAATAATGTCGCCGAGTTCAGCGTTACCCTCGTTCCCAAAAATCAACGCGCTCGCTCGACTGACGAGATCGGGAACATCATCAAAAAGGAAGTCTTCTCGATTCCTGGCGTCAAAGCCCGCGTCAATCCTGTTGGGATCTTCGGAACTGCGAACATGACGCCGGTTCAAATCATCATCAGTGGGAGCGACCGCGCAGTGGTGGACTCCGCAGCACAAATTGCTGCTGCCACCCTCCGCCAAATTCAAGGAGCAACCGATATACGGTTGAGCAGCGAACTTGGCAAACCTGAACTGCAAATCCGCGTTGACCGCGAGAAACTTGCTCAGTTTGGTTTGAGCATTGCCGACGTTGGCGCCACACTCCGCATTGCGATGCAAGGGAACGATGACGTCAAGTATCGCTACCGCGGGAATGAATACCCAATTCGCATCTGGCCCGATGAAACCGCGCGTTCCAACCCCGACGAG
>BEHW01000082.1 GCA_002898675.1 bacterium HR20 | reverse complement strand
GGCGGCGTCCTTGATTTGCTGGACGAGGTTGCTGATGTTGTCCAGCCCATCTTGGGCGATGTTGGTAACGCTGGAGGCATCGCCGACGGCGTTGAGCGCTGCTTGGAGCGCGCCGTTGCGCGCTTTCAATGCACGCGAGGTGATGTAACCAGCGACATCGTCTTGCGCAGAGTTGATGCGCTTGCCGGTCGAAAGACGGAGTTGGTGGAGTGCGATCGCCCGGTTGGCTGCATCGAGTGCGTTGTACGCATTCTCAGCGGGCGTGTTGGTGCGGATGCGAGCACCGTTGGAAATTGAGGATGGCATAGAACCTCCCTGAACGGAAGTGGAACAAAACCGCGGCGTCCCTGCCCCTTTTCTCTGTGTCCAGGCGGTATTGTCGGCAGCACAGAAAAAAACTTGAGCTACTGTGTGCTGCTAAGCTTGGGAAGTTCCCCGGGCAGCCCCCAAAAGACAGTGACAGACGAGCTACGAGAGCGAACGCCGCTATAGCCGACAGCCCGCAGCTCGATTGTGTTGACTCCTCGGTGAAGTTTCCACTGGTAGCGCGCAGAAGAGATTGGCTGCCACGAGCCGCTGTCGAGTCGGACTTCGAAGTGTTGCACCCATGGGAGCGTTGTAGCGATATCCAGTGTGTATGCAGGTTGCGTAAAGCCACGCTGTGGATGGTAATCGCCCGAGTAGCGGAAGGTCACATGGGTTTGATCGAGCGCGCCATAGGCCTTCCGCCAGGAACGGGTGTAGAATAGCCCGCTCAGCGGCACTCCTTGAAATGCCAGCGGGAGTGGGAGCGATTCCTTGCAGATGTACATCAGGAGGGTGTACTTCCCGTCGTACACGTATGGATAGTCGAGGAAGCCAGTGTACGGGGCAAGGAAGATCCGATACTGCTCGACTAGCTCATCGGGGGTGATTCGGTAGTAGGCGCAGACTTCTCCTGCGGGCACGAGTTCGATCTGTTCCAGCTTGCCCGCAATGATTGCGTTGACCAGTTCGTACGCAGAGAGCCACACGCCATCCATGCAGGGATAACAGCCCCACTGCGGGTCGAGGAAGAGCCACTTGTGGTACGTTGTGGACCACGCCTCGACAGCAACATGTCGTGCATCCTGCGGGCGAGTTTCGATGTCTTCTTTGCTCAGACCGACGATTCGCGCTGGGTAACCATATGCGACGAGCACGTCTACCAGAAGGCGCGCATATTCGACGCATGTGAACCGCTCGCCACGCTGCGCGCGCTCGAGTAAGTCCAGCGTAGTGACAGAGGGTGCAACGGTATTGTCGGAGCTGTGTCTCCAGCGCGTGCCGACCCATGCGAGTGTAGCACGGAATGCCTCGAGTTCCTCCATTCCATCGAGCCGTAGGCTGTATCTTGCACATCGCGCACGAAAGACCGCAGCAATCGAATCTGTCGGCGAAAACGGATACGGGTAGTACGCGCTACGCCGATCGAGATCCAGATCGCCGGGCGCAGAGAGTACACGCAGGATAAGCCGCTCATTGATTTGTTGGTCGCCAGCAACTTGTGCGAACGTATGTGCTGACAGGAGAAATGCCAATGCTGCTGCAAGCCACATAAGCGTAGGAAGTGTTCGAATGGAAGTCCGGTGCAATAATTCAGTGCTGTGACGCTTTGTTTCAGCAGTGCGGAAAAAACAGTGTCCCCGAGCTTTGCTCGAGGACACTCGTTGCTGGAATTTTCATCGAAGTGTTAGTCAGTCCAGGCGAGGATTCCGCCGCGGAGGTTACGCACGTTGAAGCCGTGTGAGCGAAGGATGTCTGTGGCGTGCTGGCTTCGCCCACCGCTTCGACAGTATGCGATGATCAAGCGGTTGCGATAGGGCTCGAGTTCAGCGATTCGATCTTCGAGCTCGGGTAGAGGGATGAGCAATTGCTCCTCAGCTTCGATGCGTCGCTGCGCATGCTCGTCTGGGAAGCGAACATCGAGCAGGAGAAATGAGCGATCGCCGCTGGCGAGCATTGCCTTCAGCTCTGCAGGGGAGATTTCGTCTTCTGCAAGCGGCTGTTCGTCCGCTTGGTCGGTTTCCTCAGCTTGCTCGGCAACCGGGAGTGTTGGGAGGAGTTCTTTTTCGATGATCTCCTTGAGCGTTGGCTTGGGAAGAGCGCCAACTGCCATCTGCGGCTTTCCGTTGAGCGGAACAAACAGGAGCGAAGGAATGCTTCGGATGCCGAAGACCATCGCCAATTCTTGTTCGGCGTCGGTGTCCACTTTGTAGAAGAGCACTTTGCCGGCATACTCTGCAGCCAGCTCTTCGAAGATCGGCGCAAGCATCCGGCAGGGGCCGCACCACTCCGCCCAGAAGTCAATGACGCACGGGAGTGAGCCTTTGTACTTCCATTCCCGCTCGCTCAGGTAATCGAAGACTTTCTCGCGGAATGTTTCTGCCGTGAGTGGTTCGGGTTTGACTGCAGTCACTTGTTGTTCCATGTTCGAGTAGAGGTGTGAAAATTTTAGAGTGCTACTGCGACTGATTGCGTTGATGGTTGCACAGGATACCCTGCAGCAATCCACGCGTTGATGCCGCCTGTGACGTTGACAGTGTTCGAGAAATTGTACCGGTGGAGCAGGCTTGTCGCGATCGAGGAGCGATCGCCTCCTGCACAGTGCACCGCCACGAGCCGATCGCGCGGAATGCGGTCGAGCTGCTGTTCGAGGTAGCCCGCGAAGATGTGGAGTGCGCCGGCAATGTGGCCTGCGTCATACTCACTCTGGTTGCGGACGTCGAGGACAACGACATCGCCTTGCTCGATGTGTTTAGCAAGCTCGTGGACAGTCATTTGGGGAAGTGTTGCCAATTGGCGTCCCTCCACCGCCCAGTCGGCGACATCTGCAAGATATCCAGCTGCGTGGTCGAGCCCGATGCGGATGAGCTTGCGTGTGACCTCTTCGAGGTGATCCGGTGGAGTAACGAGTGCGAAGGGTTGGTCGTAGGAGATAATCCACCCTGCCCACGTGGAGAATGCGTTGTTGTTCTGAATGTTGATGCTGCCAGGAATATGCCCACCGGCAAAGGAGAATTTATCGCGGGTATCAATGATGAGCGTTCCCTTGCGCCGAAGCTGCTCGATTTCCTCTCCGCTGAGTCGGGGAAGGACCGGCACGTTCCCATCCGGCAACACGTTGCGCGCTTCCTTGTTAAGCTTTTTCATCATGGCAAAGTAGCGTGGCGGTTCAGGCTGCCCTTCGAGCAACGCACGCACAAATGCGTCTTCATCATCGAACTGGAGTGCCCAGTTGGTGATTTTCTCGTAGCCGACCGTCGAGTGTGGAATTGCGCCGAGCGCTTTCCCGCACGCGGAGCCGGCACCATGTGCTGGATGGACTTGCACATAATCGGGCAGCTGCTTGAAGCGCTGGAGCGAGGCAAACAGTTGACGCGCGCCGCGTTCCATCGTGCCAGCATACCCAGCCGCCTTTTCGAGCAAATCTGGGCGGCCGACGTCGCCGACGAACACAAAGTCGCCACTGAAGAACATGATCGGCTTCGAGGAAGCAGGAGTATCGGTCACCAGAAAGGAAATGTGCTCCGGTGTATGGCCGGGTGTATGCCAAACTTCGAACTTGACGTTCCCCACCATGAAGGTATCGCCATCGCGGAGTCCAACGTGAGGAAACTGGTACTGCCACTCGGGGCCACCTTCATCGGAAAGGTAAAGCTCTGCACCTGTTACTTGCTGAAGCTCACGTGAGCCGGAGAGGAAATCTGCGTGGATATGCGTTTCGAGCACATGCGTGATGCGGAGCTTCTCCTGTTCGGCAATACGGAGGTACACGTCCACATCCCGCTGGGGATCAATGACGGCGACCGTGCCGCTGGCTTGGCATCCGACCATGTAGCTGGCGTGCGCTAAACCTTTTTCGTAGATCTGGCGGAAAAACATCGTTGTGCGTTGGATTGTGAAACATCAGGGGTTTATCTGCCAAGTATGATGCAGCAAGTGCAGGAGAGATTCACCCCATAATACGGATGAGCATTCCAACACCGATTGCTGCAATGATCGCTGCAAGGATGCGTCGGAGGTGTGTGATGTGCAAGCGGTAGCTGATCCGAGCGCCAAGCCACATTCCCGGAAGTGCACCAATGATTGCGGCAGCAGTAGGAATGGGGTCAACCATGCCTGCCATCACCTTGCCAAGCGAAGCCGCCAGAGCTCCGATGATAACGATTCCGAGCGTCGAACCAATGGTCACTCGGAGAGGGACTCCTACAACGGTCACAAGAAGGGGGGTGAGCAGAAATCCCCCTGCCATGCCGACCATCCCGCCAAACAGACCGACGGGGAGAGCAATTCCAATCGCTTTGGGATACGAGAGGGTGTACTCGAGCGATTCGGTATCGCGCGGCCGTACCAGCAACATTGCTGCGCCGAGGATTGCTACTACTCCGAAGAGAGCTTCCAAAAACTGTGCGCTTACGGTGCCCGATAGTTTCGCACCGACAAACGAAGCAAGCATGAGCGGAATGCCAACTGCGAGCACGAGCCGACGGTCGAAGGTGCCGCGCTTGCTGTGAAGTGCGGCCCCGAAAACTGATGATGCCAACACCTGCACGCTGGTGATTCCGCTGACGCGGTACATATCGAGCGGCGGCACTCCGAGCAGCGGTGGAATAACCAGGAACGCAGGAATGAGAAGCACTGCACCCCCAATTCCAACCATGCCACCGACGACCGACGTCGCAAAGGCAATTACTGCAATGACACCGAGTTGTCCGATATCGAGTGCCATAACCATCAGGCAGAGAAGTCACGGAGGTGCTCACGAATGAACATGCGTGCACGGTGTAGCCGAGATTTGAACGCAGGCAAGCTTACGCCCATCACCTCAGCGGCTTCTTCGTTGCTGAGTCCTTCGAGGTCTCGGAGGATGTAGGAAAGCCGATAGTCGAGCGGGAGCTTCTGGAGTGTAGCATAGAGCGCTTCACGGAGTTCTTCTGCTGCGACGATGGCGTCGGGGTGGTAGTCTTCGCGGTCGGGAAATTCGATGGGGTGATCGCGCTGGCGTTCGGCGTCGGCTAAGTCCTCGATGGAAATAGTCGCCTGTTCTAGTTGTGTGCGGCGGTTGTGCATCTGGCAGTTGTTGACGACGATCGAGTAGAGCCACGTTGTAAATTTTGCCCGGCCGTCGTATTGATGCAGCTTGCGGAAGACGTTGATGAATGTGTCTTGGACAACATCTTCGGCGTAGTCTTTGTTGTGGCAGACGGCATAGGAGAAGCTGTACACCGTTTGACGGTAGCGATGGTAGAGTTCGGTAAAAGCCCGCTTGTCGCCTGCCTTTGCCTGCTCAATCAAGGTTCGGTCATCCATTGGCTCTACACGTGCGATGCCTGAGGTTTGCAGCAAAGTTAGCGAACATACTCGCCAGCGCATTGTAACGCTCGTCACGAAGCATCTGCATACGCAGTATCGGCTGCCAATCAGCGCGACAATGCAGCAGGCAATTGCGCCCGCGCTGGAGCGTCTGGCGATGGATGCTGCGCACCGTCGGCCACTCCTTCTCGATGCAGGATGTGGCACCGGCAGGAGCACTTGCACCCTTGCGTTCCTTTATCCCGATGCGACGGTCATCGGTGTTGATCGTTCGGAAGTCCGACTCCGAAAAGCACCGCCGCTTCCGGAGAATGCGTTCCTCCTCCGTGCTCGCTTGGAGGAGTTCTGGCTCCTTGCGCAGCGCGCTGGGATTGTGTTTGCAAAGACGTATCTGCTCTATCCCAATCCTTATCCCAAGCGCTGGCAGCTCCAGCGGCGGTGGCATGGGCACCCGATTTTTCCAGTGATCCTTGCGACAACGCGTGCGATAGAGCTTCGGACCAACCAAGAGTGGTACGCAGAGGAGTTCTCTTTGGCACTGTCGGTGCTCGGGTGGGAATACACAACCAGGCTGCTCGATACCGACGACGTGCTCACTCCATTTGAGCGCAAGTATGCCGCGCGCGGCCACGTGCGTGTTGTTGTGCAGGCTGAACGTCCAAGCCAGCTGAGCTTTACGTAGCCTGCTGCACGGGGCTGCCAGTCCACCTATAGAGCGTGGACGAGCCATTTCTCTGCTGATGTCGTAAGTTACTGGCGGCGTGATGTACCACATTTACGACGGAGCCTCCCATGAGCCTGACCGAAGAGTACGCAGAGCGGTTTCCTGCAATCCCATTTGTGCGGTGGCACGGCAGCATCCTCGCTTCGCCTGTCGGGATCGGTACCTACCGCATGCACCTCCACGACCCAGAGCACCACGCTGCACTTGAGCGTGCCCTCACCAGCGGTATCAACGTAGTGGATACGGCTGCAACCTACTCCGACGGGAGCGCAGAAGAGCTCATCGGGCAGGTGATCGCTTCCGTTGCAAAGCACAAGGGATTTTCGCGCGAGCACTTCGTCATCGTATCGAAAGCAGGGTACATTCAAGGGCGCAACCTTAACCGTGCGCTCAAACGCGAGCACCAAGGGCATGCATTCCCGCAAGTGGTCAAGTACGAGGAGGGACTCTGGCATTGCATGCATCCGGAATTTCTCCAGGATCAGCTCGACCGCTCCCTCCGCCATATTGGAACGCCGTACCTCGATGGCTACCTTCTCCACAATCCCGAGTACTTTTTGCTCCACGCATACCGAGAAGGGATGCCGCTCGATCAGGCACGTGCAGAATTTTCGTACCGCATTGAGCTGGCGTTCCATTACCTCGAAAACGAAGCGCGCGCGCGACGCATCCGGTGGTATGGCGTTTCGTCGAATACCTTCGGTTTGCCAGCAGACGACCCGCGATTTGTGAGCCTGGAGCTTCTGTGGGATGTTGCCGAGCGCATTGGCGGGCCAGAGCATCACTTTCGGATTGTCCAAGCTCCGCTCAATCTGCTCGAGCCCGGTATCGCAACCGAGCCGAACAACAGCGGAGAGACGTTCCTCGAGTTTGCCAAGAAGCGTGGACTTGTAGTAATGACAAATCGAGCACTCAACGCAGTTGTTCAGAATTCTCTCGTGCGACTTGCTGTCCATGCTGCCAGTTCGGAACCTGTTCCCTCTGAAAGCGACATCGCCGCTCGTCTTGCGGAGGCAATGCAAATGGAGGAGCATTTCGCATCCACGTTGCTACCTGGGCTTCCCTTCGATGCTGAAAGCAAAGAGTTACTCACCGATTACCTCTCGCCTGCGCAGCAACTTGCGACGCTCTGGGATCGTTTCGAAAGCCTTGAACAATGGCACGAAACTGAGACGAACTACTTCCTGCCGCGCATTCGCGAAGCACTCGATGCGGTGATGCGTCACCCTACAGAGGAGGTACGCACTTGGGTCGAACGGTACCGCAGCGCAATCGAGCAGGTCTTCGGAATGCTCACCCGCTACTGGGCACACCGTGCGTTGCCACGTCTGGACGCTATCACCACGCGTGCCAAACAAGCACTCGGCTCGCCGTTCGATGGAATGAACATCGCGCAGCTTGCCATTGCAGTACCGCTGGCAACGCAAGGGGTAACGTGCACGCTCGTTGGTGCGCGGCGGAGCACCTACGTCGAAAGTGTCCGTGCGTTGCTGGAGCACGAGCTTCCTACGATTGGCCGAGCCGAGTGGGAAGAGCTTCTCGCGCTCGGTGAGCTTGTGCGGGTGTAGCGCGCAGTGCGCTCCGCGCTTGTGGGGTGTACCGTTGCACGGACACAAGATCGCTTCCGTTAGCGGACGCGAACGAAGGTGCCTTCATCGTGGAGTATCCCGGCGCGTAGGACAAGCCGATACACCCCTGCAGGGAGCCTCTCAAGCGGCAACTCAATCGTGTGGGTGCCGGGCGCCAGCAGCTGCGGAATTGCCCTCGTCAGCAGGCAATCGCCACGGGTAGAGTACACACGAAGCTCTGGGGATGCCTCCTGGCTGAGCGCAAAGCGGATGCGCAGCACATCATCAGCTGGATTCGGCTCGATGGACTGCAAGCCGCTCCCACTCGATCGTGCGATCGTTGTTCCACACTTTCCACTGGTTACGATCGGCGTTGTGCTGCCGAGCAGCTGCACATCGAGGAAGAGCAGCGAATCAGTTTGCACTGGGCCGGTAGGCTCGATGACGAGTACATCGGCTGCGGTATCGGGAACAGTGATGCGGAAGTGCAGCAGGGCGAATGTATCAGCACGCATCGCTGTTGCGTGCTCAATACTCACGCGAAGCTGGTTGGGGAAATCGAAGCTATCACGTACGACCCCGTTTACTATTCGTGGCGTGATGCCAAGAAATTTTAGCATCGTGTGATTCCACCGCACTCGGAAGCCGAACGAGAAATCCTCCAGCCAGTACGTCCTGCCGCGATAGGTCGCCGCCACGTCGCGGTCGAGCAGAAGCGGAATGCTGACCGTATCGCCGAGCGTCCCGCCGCGAGCTTGCGGAGTAGTGGGATTGGCGGCGTCGGTCGTGATGCGCAGCGGAAATGGTGGAGCATAACCTCTCCCAACGATGCGGATCGAGTCGTCGCGCCAACAGGGAACGGTGCTTGCAACGATGGCGAGCGTGTCCATTGGGGAAAAGTCTCGCGGGCAGTATTCGAGCGTGACAGTTGTTTCTTCGCCTGGCATGCGTGGAACGGTGCGATCAGGAACGAATGCAATGGCTCGAACTGTCGGTGGCAAGCGCAAGATCGAGTCAATCAAAACAGGAACATCGCCGGTATTGCGGATAGTGATCTGACGCTGCTCGCAGTCGAGGACGCGCACGCTATCGAAGGAGAGTACCCCTTGCGAGGGGGGCGCCACAAGCGCAATCGCTGCGGTTTCGATGAAGACGATCGCGCGGTCGCCGCGGGTTGTGCTCAAATCGTAGCGCAGAATCTCGGTGGTGTTGAAGTCGAAATCGCGAAGCTCGATCGTTGCGGTGTCGCTCTGCTGCCGACGGACGGTAAAGTGCGCGACCATGAGCTGCCCGAGCGAATCCACATTGAGGAGGTTGGCAAGCTGTACCGTTGCTCCCAATGCATCCTCCATCACGGAGACAACACTGCCGTACGCTGAGGTCACGCGTTCCAGGTGGAGTTTCGTTGTATCGTATGCAAAGCGGCAGGTCAGATCAACGATGCTCCGCTGTGGGGAGGTCTTCGGGAATGCACGCGAAGGGTACACTGGCACGCGGAGTGTATCACAGGAAACGACGCGGAAAGTATCCACCGCAACCGCTGCTGAATCGAATTGCATGTACATCGCATAGGGGAACCCCGCTGCACCGACGCCGACAAGGAGGATCGTGGTGTCCACGTCCACACATGGCTTGCTGTAGTAGATCGCAACGCGCGCGCGATACGTGCGGGGTGCGCGCGGTCGGAAGTCGAAGCGTATGTTGAGTGCAGATTGTCCGTTCGGAAGAAGAGTCACCGGAAGTGTGACCAGTTGGTTCCGCTCGTTCGTGAGCGTGTAGCGAAAGACCTGCTCATCGGGAAGGAACGCGATCGAATCAATGCGCACGGTGTCTTGGAATGGGTTGAGCGCCAGCGAGGGAATCGTCAGCCGTGCTACCGGCGGAGAGCTGGGATTGACCGCAGCATCCACATCCACGAGGGTAACCGGGAACGTGAACTGCGTCGGCTGCGGACGGAACGTGAGCGCGCGGCGTCCGATGAGAAACACCGTGT
>BEHW01000081.1 GCA_002898675.1 bacterium HR20 | reverse complement strand
CAGGACGTAGTCTACACGCCCTTCAACGTAGAGGAACGTCGTCACGTCATGGCAAATGAAACGGAACTTCGGGTGCCCGAATAGGTGTGCGATGTTATCTGCTGAACCAGTGATGAGGTTATCTACACAGATAACCTCATCCCCTTCAGCAAGGAATCGCTCACACAAGTGCGACCCTAAAAACCCTGCACCACCAGTAATAACTATCCGAGCCATCACCTCAATCTCTTTCTGTGCCTCACGCTGAAACGAGCATTCCGAGGACAACGGCAATCTGCCGGCCAAGCCAGAGATACGCACCCACGAGTAAACCCCAGGTGAACGCTACAGGAAACCATGCCCGTGACTTGGGATGCCGACGCAAGACATCGAACCGATCGGCACACCCGCATGAAGCGATGTCTTCCCACGTTACGTTCTCCGGAAGTCGCTGGAGCTTCGTAGCACACTCGAGGATACACTCCATACGCCGTAGCTGGCGGCGATAGTCATACCCCCACAGCGTAAGCAGTATCACGTAGAGCTGGTACTGCGTCAGCGTGAATGCGGTGCGGAATGCTCCCTCCATCTGGAGCCAGAGAAGGGGCAGCCAGCAGAGTCCTGCCAGCCCAAATGCCAAGCGGAGGAGCACTCCGAGGAGACGACGCTCATGACGCCAAGAGCCATCAAGCTGCTCGAGCTGCGCGCGCACTCTGTGCTGGGTCATTGCAACAAGCGCGGGTTACTCGGTCGGCTCGTTTTGTGGTTGCTCAGCTGCCGATGCTTTGCGGCGTTTGCGCTCTGCGCGCTTTTCCTTGTTCCGCCAGTAGCGTGCCAGTACTCGCTCACGATGCTCGGCAACGAGCCGCTCGATTTCCTCAGCCGGACGCCCTTGCTTTTGCAGTGCACGCCGCAGGAGGACCCCATCGTAGTGAAAGATGTTGCGGACGGTCTGGCTCATTTGCGCGCCAACATCGAGCCAGTAGATCGCACGCTCATGATTGACGCTGATGGTCGAAGGTTGCGTCATCGGATTGTAGTACCCAAGCCGCTCGATGAACTTCCCATCGCGCTTGGTGCGAGCATCGGCTGCAACGATGTCGTAGAAGGGGTCGTGCGTTCGTCCACGACGACGTAAACGGAGACGGACCATAGATAGGGTTGCACAGAATGTGAAACATTGCACTCGGTGCGATCTGCCGTAGCTCGGCTGTCCATTCGGACAGACGCTTTTCAGCTACCGTAGCACACTGGCTACGCTCTGATCCACGACACTCACACCCGCGTTATGAGCGTTTCCAGGGTGTGCCCATCATCGCCGGAAGGTTGCGGAGCTTGACTTTCCCGGTCGTGACGGCACGCATGAGCTTTTGCATTTCCTCGAACTGCTTGAGGAGGCGATTGACATCCTGAATCGTCGTGCCACTTCCCCGCGCGATACGCAATCGGCGCGAGCCATTGATAATGCGTGGATTGCGACGCTCCTGGGGAGTCATCGAAAGAATCATCGCCTCGATTTTCGTAAATGCGCGATCGTCAATTTCGACGTTCCGCAGTGCTTTATCCATGCCGGGCAACATCCCGAGCAGCTCGCGAATCGAGCCCATCTTCCGAAGCATGCGGAGTTGCTCGAGAAAATCTTCGAACGTGAACTCGCGCTTGCGAATTTTCTCTTCGAGTTCGGCGGCTTTTGCCTCGTCGAACTCCTGCTGGGCGCGCTCGACAAAGGAGACAATATCACCCATGCCTAAAATCCGCGATGCGATGCGGTCGGGATGGAAGGTCTCGAGCGCCTCGAGCTTTTCGCCGGTGCTCACAAATTTTATCGGCTTGCCGACGATGAGCCGAATCGAAAGAGCTGCACCTCCGCGCGCATCACCATCGAGCTTACTGAGGACGACGCCCGTCAAGCCGACGCGCTCATCGAACGTCCGAGCCGTCGTGACAGCGTCCTGCCCAATCATCGCATCGCAGACAAAGAGCACCTCCTGCGGCTTGATCCTCTCCCTGATGGATTCGACTTCGCGCATCATCGCGTCGTCAATTGCCAGCCGCCCGGCAGTATCCACGATGACGTGCGTCCGTGCGAACTTCTTCGCGTAGTGGAGCGACTCCTCCGCGATGTTGACTGGATCGGCACCATCCATCGAAAACACAGGCACGTTGATTGATGATGCCAGTGTCTTGAGCTGCTCGATCGCTGCGGGGCGATAGACGTCCGCTGCGACAAGCAACGGCTGTTGGCCTTTCTTCCGCAACAGTGCAGCGAGCTTTGCGGCAAAGGTCGTTTTCCCCGAACCTTGCAAGCCGACGACCATAATAACCGTCGGTGGTGTCGGAGCATGGGCAAGCTCGCTTTTGGTTGTCCCCATGATGGAAACCAGCTCATCGTAGATGATCTTGACGATGAGCTGTTCGGGCAAGACCTTGCCTTTGACCTCTGTCCCGATTGCCTTTGCCTTGACATCCTCGATGAAACGTCGGACGACCTCGACGTGCACATCTGCATCGAGCAGCGCACGCCGCACCTCCGCGAGCGCATCAGCGATGTTGTCCTCTGTGATGCGTGCTTGGCCGCGGAGCCGCTTGATCGCTTCTTCGAGTCGTGCCTGGAGACTTTCGAACATGGAACTCTTGGGTCACTTCCGTAGCAGCAAGGCTGCAAAAATACAGGAGCGTCTCAGTTCGAGCGGTGATAGGCTGGGTCGTAGAAGAGCGGAAAGCGCTGTGGATCGGCTTCGTGCATCAACTCGTACACTGCGCGGAAGATGTGCTCGGCTTCTGGTTTGGACCAGTAGTTTCCATCGGTTCCATAGGCAGGGCGATGCTCAGCAGCGCTCACTGTTCGTGGCGGTGCGTCGAGATAGAGGTAGCCGTGCTGCCGCTCGATGACCTGCTGGAGCATGTAGGCAGTCGTTCCGCCGGGGACATCTTCGTCCACGAACACAACTCGGCCGGTTTTCTTGAGGGATTCGACGATGATACCAGGGCGGTCGAAGGGCAGAAGCGTCTGGACATCAATAACCTCCACACTGATGCCACAGTCGGCTAACTGTTCAGCTGCGGCAAGTGCAATTCTGCAGAGTGCGCCATAGGTGACAACTGTCACATCAGTTCCCTGACGGAGAATTTCCGGCACACCGAGCGGAACGGTGAACTCGCCAATATTCTCGGGCAGCCGCTCCTTGAGACGGTATCCATTGAGCACTTCGACGATGAGTGCTGGTTCATCGCTCCGGAGCAAGGTGTTGTAGAACCCAGCTGCACGCGTCATATCACGTGGCACACAGACGTACATCCCGCGCACCAAGTTGATGATTCCTGCCATCGGCGAACCGCTGTGCCAGATGCCCTCAAGCCGATGACCACGCGTGCGGATGATGACCGGTGCTTTCTGCCCTCCTTTGGTTCGCCATTGAACAGTTGCGAGATCATCGCTCATGATCTGCAGCGCATAGAGGAGATAGTCGAGGTACTGCACCTCCGCGATAGGACGCAGCCCCCGCATCGCCATCCCGATTGCTTGCCCGACGATCGTACACTCGCGAATGCCGGTATCGCTGACGCGTAGCGGACCGAAGACCTGCTGCAACCCTGCAAAACCCTGGTTGACGTCGCCGAGTCGGCCGACATCTTCACCAAACGCAATCACGCGGGGATCGCGCTCGAGCCAATATCGGAAGTTCGCATTGAGCACCTCGAAGCCGTTGACCAGCGGCGATGCATCTGAATACACTGGCTTGACTTCTGGAACGAGCTCTGCTCGCTCATCCGATTGACTGTAGAGACACGAGCTGTACCGCTCCCGTTGCTGCTCATCCATGCGATCGCGCCATTCGATCAGCCGTGCTGCCGAAGGCAGTGGCTCACCGTACGTAGCCCGGAGTGCATCGTGGATTGCGGCAAAGTAGTCCGCGCGAAATGGCTCGCGAAGCGAGCGGAGCGTCTCGAGCACACGCTGGAATTTCTCCGGCTGGCGGCTTTCGCGCTGGAGTGCTTCGACCATTGCGATAACTTCCTGCAGCTCTGCACGAATCGGCGTAATGTAGGCATTCCATGCGCGCTCTTTTGCTTCGACAGCCTCTGCTTCGGCGTGCTGCTCCAATGCTGCCAGTTCCTCCTCGGTTGCAATGCGTTGCTCCAAAATCCATTGTCGCATCCGGCGATTGCAGTCATGTTCTGCTTCCCACTGGAGCCGTTCCTTGGTCTTATAGCGCTCATGGGAGCCAGAGGTCGAGTGCCCTTGCGGTTGCGTAAGCTCGACAACGTGGATAATCGCCGGAAAGCCTTCCTCTCGGACGCGCTGTGCTACGTGTGCATAGAGTGCAACCAAGCGGGGATAATCCCAACCGGGGACGGTGTAGATGTCGAAGCCTTGCCTGTCGCCTGCTTTGCGCTGGAAGCCGCGCAGCAGTTGACTCAAGTTGCCACCGGTGATTTGGTATTCGTTCGGGACGGAGATGCCGTACTCATCATCCCAAATCGAGATAATCGCTGGCGCACGGAGCACGCCGATTGCATTGATTGCTTCCCAGAACATCCCTTCTGCACAGCTGGCATTGCCGATCGTCCCCCAGGCAATTTCCCGCCCATGATGCGAAAATTCAACCATCTGCCGAAGCTCGGGGATTTCGCGGTAGAGGCGCGATGCATATGCCAACCCCACCAAACGCGGCATCTGCGATCCCGTCGGCGACACATCGGCCGAGGAGTTCTTCAGATCGGCAATTGGTTTCCACCGTCCGCGATCATCCAGCATACGGGTGGCAAAGTGCCCATTCATCGAGCGACCAGCCGACGATGGCTCCAGCTCGACGTCAGCGATGGCGTAAAGCTGCGCAAAAAATTCCTCGATGGTCGCCATGCCAGTGGCGAACATGAATGTCTGGTCGCGATAGTACCCCGATCGGATGTCTCCTGGCTCGAATGCACGTGCCATCGCGACCTGTGGGACCTCCTTCCCATCGCCGAAGATGCCAAACTTTGCCTTCCCAGTGAGCACCTCGCGCCGACCGAGTAAACTCGCTTTTCGACTGGCGACGCAGAGCGCGTAGTCGCGGAGAATCTCCTCCGGTGGCGGCAGGTATTGCTCGACGTCCAACTGCAATGGCGCACCATTGGCAGTCGCAATGGTGCCAGCATCGTTACTCGTTGATACAGGAGTGCGTTTCTGCTGTGCCATGCAGTGGAAGAGGACATGCTAACAACACCAAGCAAAGATACGGCGCGGTTTTCATCATGCTCGTAATTTGCGCAATGCGATCTGCCACCCTCGCGTTGCCACTGGTGCATGCACACTGCCGTTGACGTTGTCATCATTCACCACAATACGCTCGAACTCACCCGCCGCTGTATTGCATCGCTGCTGGAGTCTCCGCAGTGGATGCTCATCGCTTCCATCACGCTCGTGGATAACGCCTCTACTGATTCGAGTGGGGAAATCCTCGCAGCGGAGTACCCCGTAATCACGGTCCGGCGGCTTGAACGTCCACACAGCTATGCAGCTGCATGTAACATTGGCGCACTCGCTGGCAGCGCACGGTACGTTCTGCTTTCGAACTCCGATGTGGAATTCGATCCCAACGTTCTGCAGGTCTGCGTTACCCATATGGAGCGATTCCCCCATGTCGGCGTCTGTGCTGGCAATCAACGCTATCCGGACCAACGACCGCAGCGAAGCTGGGGGTACTTCCCCGGCTGGGGGGAAATTGCCGCAACGATCGGTGGAATCGAGTTCCTCCACAATTGGCGTGGGCACCGCCAGCGCCAGTGGCGCGCCGTTCCATACTGCGACGGTGCTGCACTCTTCTGCCGGCGGAGTGCCTACGAACAGCTCGGAGGGATGGACGAGCGTTTTTCGTTCTTCGCCGAGGATGCCGACCTGTGCTACCGCATGTGGCAGCATGGCTGGCATTGCCACTTCCTTCCTGACGCGTCAATTGTCCATCACCGCGGAGGGACGCGTCGCCGGACGTTCGAACAAGCAATCGCTTCCGAACGGAGGAACATGGCTGCAAAGCTGCAATTTGTTCGCCTCCACCACCCACGCTCGGAATACGCAGTAGCGCGAGGCTATTGGCTGGCGCTGCAGCTCGGCAGCGTGTTCGATCGGATCCGTTACTCGATGGGCGCGTACTCTCGGCACGAGTGGGAGTTCCGCGCTCGCATTCGGCGTGAGCTTGTTTCGTTTCTTGCAGAACGCCTGTGAAGGAACATATGCAGAATTCCAGCCACCCACTCTACCTTGCCGGCGTCAATCCAACCCTGGAGGCGTTGAGTGCCTCCGAGCATGCGGTCGAAAAGATTTTCATTCGCCACGGAGCGAGCATACCTCCGATGATTGCTGCATTAGCTCGCCAGCAGATGGTACCTGTAGCAACGCTCTCGCGGGAAAAATTCGACCGTTTAGCACGGCAAATTGGCGCCACCAAGCACCACCAGAACATCATTGCGCTTCGGCGGGCATACCAAACGTTGAGGTGGGACGATGTCCTCGCACTCGGCGATCGAACGCCCCCTCCCATCATCGTGGCGTGCGACCAAATCACCGATCCCCACAACTTCGGCGCGATCATCCGGAGTGCGGCAGCTGCGGGTGCTGATGCGGTCGTCGCCCCACTCCACAACAGCGCACCGATGACCGCTGCAACTCTTTCAGCTGCCAGCGGTGCAATCGAACACATTCCCCTTGTACGTGTGCGTTCGCTTGTGACCGCGCTTGCAAATGCCCGGGAGCGTGGCTTCACGATTATCGGCACCGCAGCTGATGGGGAGCAGCTCTACACTGCGCCAATCTATGATTGCCCGCTCATTGTGGTCATTGGCAGCGAAGGGAGCGGCATCCGGCGGAGTATCCGCCGCCTCTGCGATCGGTTGATTCGCATCCCACTTGCGCGGCCGATCGAGTCGCTCAATGCGAGCGTCGCAGCAGCCGTTGTGCTCTTCGAGATTCAGCGCCAGCGTGCTACGGGATGAACCGGTAAGGCATCAGCATCAAGATCGGCTCACGCTGTGCAAGCTTAGCAGCAGCCAGCGCTTGGCTGATCTCTTCGCTTGGAGTCTGGCCGACAAGTCGGGCAAGAGCGGCTTTCCAGCGCGGCACACCTGCCAGTATCAGCGCAGCATCCGCGTCATCATCGCCATCGCCCGAGAAGCTTCGAATCGCACGGACGATGAGTGTCGCAAGGTCCTCTTGCTCAGGGAAGAACTTGATGATGGGGCGCTTGCCAGCTTCCACTCCGATGCGTCGCTTGGCAAGTTCGATCGCATCCGACAACCCACCGATGACATCTACCAAGCCCCGCTGCGAGGCTGCTTGGCCAGTCCAGACTCGCCCCCGCGCCACTGGACGGATTTCGCTAACCGAGCGTTTCCTGCTGGCAGCGACACGCTGGAGAAATCGCATGTAGATCGTGTCAATGAGCCGATCGAGCGTTTGTCGTTCCACCGCAGTTGTGGGCAAGACACCGTTCATGAACAGTGCATTGCGATTTGTTGCCACTGTGTCGAAGGTTACCCCAATCGAACCGAAGAGCTTACTGAAATTCGGCAACGCAGCGATCACCCCAATTGAGCCCGTGATGGTTTCCGGCGCAGCAATGATCGTGTCGCAGCCGGCTGCGATGTAGTATCCGCCCGATGCAGCGACTGCGCTCATGGAAGCATACACTGGCTTTTTGGCGCGCGCGCGTTGGAGTTCGGTCCAAATTTCTTCGCTTGCTTGCGCAGAACCGCCCCCGGAGTTGATGCGGAGGATAATTGCCTTGATCGTTGTATCGTCGGCTGCCTTGCGGATGTCTTCGCAGAGCGAGGCCGAGGCAATTTCCGTTGTGGTACCGCTTCGCTTGCCACTTCGGATTGTGCCTTCGGCAGCAATGATAGCGATTGCTTTGCGTTCATCGACGCTCGTGCGAGTCTCGCGACGGGCATAGCTTGCGTAACTCGATGGCCGTACTGTGCGAAGTTTTGCGGTTGAATCCTTGCCGAGCGTGCGGCTGCGCACACGATCGGTAAACTGCTGCTCGGTCGCGATCACATCCGCAAGCCCGGTGCGCAGAAAATCCTCTGCTTGATAGACTCCTTCGTCGAGCAGCTGTTCGACCTGCGCTTGGGACATCCGGCGCGCACTGGCAACGTCGGAGACAAAGACGCGATAGACTTGCTGGAGAATCTCCCGAATCTCCTCTTTTGCCGGAGGGCTGAAGTTTGTGCGACTGAACTGCTCTGCAGCCGATTTGTACTCCTCACGCTGAATCACCGTCCAGCTAATCCCAAGCTTATCGCTGAGATTTTTGAAGAACGGAATTGCACCGCCCAAGCCATTGAACTCAATCGTTGCCAGCGGTGCGACGAAAATCGAATCCGCCACGGAGGCAAGGTAGTAATCGCTCTCAGCGCCACCATCGAGAAACGCATAAATCCACTTGCCCGAACGTTTGAATTCGACAAGTTCATTCCGAATTTCCCTCGATTGCGCAAAACCCATCCCACGCGTTCGACGAATGACGATGCCATCAACCTTGCTATCAGCTGCAGCGTAGCGTATTGCAGTGATTACATCGAGTAAGCTTGCCGACTTCGACCCACCGAACAGCGAGGCTGTTGAGTACTGCTCTTCTCGAACTCCTCTGGGGAAATCGAGCACCAACACAGAGTGTTCACGAACAGTTGGCACCTCCTCAGAGCTTGCGATCGAAAGTGAACCAGCTGAGGAAATGCCTACCACAACCAGCCCAACGAGCATGAATATCCCAATCACAATCCCAAGCAGCAGCGCTGCCAGAATCCCAAGCAGAATTGGCCACCGCGAACGATTCTGCCGAGGCGGCACTGGGACGGACATCGGAGTTGTTGCCATTGGAGCCTTACCCAAATGTTGACATAGTTCAGCGCAAATGTACGTCTGTAGCTGCCGCAAGTTTCACCATATCGCTTGAGTCTGTGCCTGAACCGTACATTCCTCACATTGATTCTCGTGCATATACCTACGAGCTTCCGCCCGAGCAAATCGCACAGCACCCGCTCCCCGTGCGTGACGAAAGCAAGCTCCTTGTCGCCGACGCACGAACGCATACGATCAGTCACCACAAATTCTACGAGCTCCCAGCGCTACTGCCGGAAGGGTCGTTCCTGGTGCGCAACACAACGCGTGTTCTGCCTGCACGAATCATAGCCCGCAAGCCGAGCGGTGGACACGTAGAGCTGCTTCTCATCGCACCATCGAATGGGACAGCACCTGCTGAAGCATTGGCGCAATCGAAGAGCACGTGGAAATGCATGATCGGCGGGCATCGCATCCGTGCAGGAATGACTATCGAGGTACTCAGCAATGATCGCGGCATTACTGCGCGTATTCTCGACGTCGCAGAAATGCTCGCAGCAGTAGAGCTCACCGCTCAGCCAGAGACATCCTCCATAGCAGAACAGCTCCTGCACTTAGGAAACGTTCCACTGCCGCCCTATATCCGCCGCGAGCCAACCGCCGAAGACCTCGAGCGCTACCAAACCATCTACGCGCAGACCGAAGGCTCGGTAGCAGCGCCGACTGCTGGGCTTCACTTTACAGAACGCGTTCTCGATGCACTCTCCCGTAACGGCGTGGAGATACTCGACGTAGTACTCCATGTCGGGCGAGGAACATTTCAGCCGCTCCGCAGCGAAAACGCAGCTCAG
>BEHW01000080.1 GCA_002898675.1 bacterium HR20 | reverse complement strand
TCACCATTAACAACTATGAACCTCTCCTCACCATTCAGAAGAGGCTTAGCATTCTTAACAGCCCCTCCAGTACCCAATGGCTCATCCTCAACAACATAAACTCTTTTTTACCGATCGCGGACGTGTCTTCCGAGTCAAGGTCTATGACATCCCCGAAGGAGGACGCACTGCAAAAGGACGGTCAATTGCGAATATCATCAACGTTGAGTCCGGCGAGCGCGTCACTGCGTACCTACTTGTGCAAGGTGCATTTTCGTCGGATCGGTACATCTTCATGTGCACGCGGCAGGGAATCGTCAAGAAGACGGTGCTTTCGGAGTTCGAAAGCGTCCGCTCGAATGGAAAGATCGCCATCACGCTCAACGAAGGCGACATTCTGCTCGACGCTCGGCTGACTGATGGTACGTGTGACATCATCATCGGGACCCATCGTGGCATGGCATGTCGCTTCCGCGAAAGTGACGTTCGCCCAATGGGGCGGACTGCCGCTGGTGTCCGCGGTATCAAACTCGAAGAGGGTGATTATGTCGTTTCGATGGTTGCCATCAAGCATCCGGACACGCAAGTTGTCGTCGTCGGGGAAAAAGGGTACGGCAAGCGAACGCGCTACCAAGATTTCCGCTTGACGCGGCGTGGTGCCAAAGGGGTCATTTCGATGAACATCACCGAGAAGACCGGTAATGTCGTTGCGCTGCTAGAGATCACCGACGAGGATGATTTGGTCGTCATCACCAAAAACGGCAGGCTGATTCGGCAGCCGGCGCGTGAGATTCGTCTTATCGGTCGGAATACGCAAGGTGTGCGCCTAATCCGATTGGAGGAAGGCGAAGAGATCGCCGACATCGCTGTTGCGCCTCAGGATTCTGACGACACTGCTGACGAAACCACCCCGCTCCCTCCGGAGGCGAGCGATGGGCTTCCTCCGCATAGTCTCAACTGAAGTTGAACGCACAGATACCACTTTGACAGGCAGAAGATGAGCCAAACACCCCACACAGACATCGCGATCATCGGTTCCGGACCTGCTGGACTGACAGCAGCGCTTTACGCTGCCCGGGCACAACAACGAGTGCTTGTCTTCGAAGGCAATCAGCCTGGTGGCCAACTAACGATTACGACGGAGGTCGAAAACTATCCCGGCTTCGAGAAGGGAATTCTCGGCCCAGAGCTTATGGACATCATGCGCAAACAAGCGCAGCGCTTTGGAGCGGAGTCTATCTACGAACACGTCATTGATGTTCAGCTCGACCGCCGTCCCTTCGAGCTGCTGACCGATCGCGAACGCCGCTACACTGCTGATGCACTCATCATCGCAACCGGCGCGAGTGCGAAGATGCTCGGCGTGCCCGGAGAAGCCGACTACATGGGCTACGGCGTCTCAGCATGCGCAACGTGCGATGGTTTTTTCTTCCGCAATCAACGCGTGGCAGTTATCGGTGGGGGGGATACTGCGATGGAAGAAGCGCTCTACCTGACGCGCTTTGCCTCGGAGGTGACCATTATCCACCGGCGAGACGAGTTCCGTGCTTCGAAGATCATGCTCGCTCGAGCACGGCAACATGAGAAAATCCGCTGGATTACTCCGGCAGTGGTGGAGGAATTTCTCGGAGAGACTCTCCCGACCGGAGTCAAGCGACTGACTGCATTGCGGCTGCGCAACGTTCAGAGTGGTAATGTCTGGGAGGAGCCCTTCGATGGTGCATTTGTGGCAATTGGACATCAGCCGAACACTGAAATTTTCCGCGGTAAACTCGCGATGGATGATGCTGGGTACCTTGTGACCGAATGCAAATCCACCCGAACATCAGTGGAAGGTGTCTTCGCCTGCGGGGACGTTCAAGATCACGTGTACCGCCAGGCGGTGACAGCAGCCGGGAGCGGATGTATGGCAGCACTCGATGCTACGCGCTGGCTGGAATCGGTGCGTCATCGCGCGGAGGTCGCTGCATAGCTTGGACCGTTGGCGTCGAAACTTATGGGCGCTGTGGTCAGCCCAGATGCTTGCAATGATCGCGATGAGTGCGGTCATTCCGTTCCTCCCACTGTTTATTCGTCAGCTTGGCGTCGCCAGCGAGGTAGAAGAGCGCCAATGGAGCGGGTTGGTGTTCGCTGCACCATTCTTTACATCGCTGATCGCCTCGCCGATTTGGGGAGCACTTGCGGATCGCTACAGCCGCAAGGCGATGGTGCTACGGGCCGTTGTTGGGATTTCGATTGCGCTGATTTTGATGGGGCTTTCGCGGAGTGTACAGGAGCTCTTCTTCTGGCGGCTCGTGCAGGGTGGTATCAGCGGATTTATCGCCGCTGCGTTAGGATTTGTCGCTGCAGAAACGCCGCCAGCACATCGTGGGTATGCCATTGGTGTGTTGCAAACATCCCAATCTGTGGGAGCAGTCGTTGGACCGTTTCTCGGCGGTGTTATCTCGCAGTATGCAGGGATGCGCTCAGTCTTCTGGGTCATGAGTGCGCTCTGCGCTCTCAGTGCTGTCGTTGTACTCCTAGCAGTCGAGGAAACGAGTACACCCGACCGCTCCAGGAAGCAAACTCTCCAGCTAAGGGACAATCTCCGTGCAGCGTGGACGATTCCGGGCTTTGCTCTTGCGTTGGGGTGCATCGTGCTTGCGCAGATGGGGACGGTCATGCCAAGTCCGCAGATGCCGTTTTTCTTGGAAGAGCTTGGTGTCGGCCAGCAGCAGCTCCAACTCGTCACCGGAATTCTCGTCGGTGTGACAGGCTTGAGCACGCTCGTTGCAGCACCGTTCATTGGCAAGGAAGTTGATCGGCGCGGTGCGCGGACGATTGTGCGCTGGAGCGCTGCGGTTGCAACGGTGAGTTTGCTTGTGCAGGCAATCGCCGGATCGGTGTTGGTACTCCTTGCGGCACGCGTCATTCTGGGGATTGCCTTGAGCGGATTGGTGCCGGCTCTCAATACATTCGTGAGTATGCGTATTCCCGAAGGGCGCCAGAGCGGGATGATGTCACTTGCGTCCAGCGCGATGCTACTGGGGAACTTGGTCGCTCCGCCGATTGGCGGTTTGCTCTCGGCTCATGCAGGAATTCGCATTGTTTTTGGTGTCGCATCGCTCTGCACTGCCAGTATTCTGGTGGTGCTCTGGTGGGTTCCTCGACGAAACGCCAATCGCCGAGCAGTCTGAAGCGATGTGTATTTTTGCAGCAATCGGAGTGTAGCGCAGCCCGGTAGCGCACACCTTTGGGGTGGGTGTGGTCGCGGGTTCAAATCCCGCCACTCCGACCAGTGGCGCCTGCAGCAATGCACGCGCCATTTTTGTTCGGAGCCTAACTTTGCTGCCGGAACATGGTTTCAGTTGGAGCATCCACGCAGTGAACCTTTCGCGTTTTGGTTACCTCCGCGTTGCAGCATGCAGTCCTGCGGTGCGCGTTGCTGATGTCGAGTTCAACTGTCGAGCAATCGCAGAGGCATATCGTGCGCTTCGCAGTGCTGGGGTGCAGATTGCAGTGTTTCCAGAAATGGCGACCGTTGGGTATACGTGCGCTGATTTGGTGTTGCATTCGCCGCTGCTGGATGCGTCAGATCGGGGACTGTACGCGCTTGCAACGCTGGTAGGTTCGCTCGGTGGCATGCTCGCTGTCGGTGCTCCGATTCGGGCATGGGGCCGACTCTACAACTGTGCGGTTGTCATTAGTAGCAGCGGAATTGTGGGGGTTGTCCCCAAGCAATTCATCCCGAACTACGGAGAGTACTACGAGCAGCGTTGGTTTGCGCGACCGAGCGGGCAGTTACCATCGCAGATAGCAATCGCCGGCCAACAGGTGCCGTTTGGTCCAGGGCTTGTCTTCGAGGCACTCGTCGGTGAGATGCACGCAGCAACGATTGGAGTCGAGCTGTGCGAAGACCTATGGGCGCCAGCACCGCCGAGCGAAGCGTTAGCGTGCGCGGGAGCAGACGTGTTGCTCAATCTTTCCGCGAGCAATGAAGTGCTTGGGAAAGCGGACTATCGGCGTGACTTAGTGCGGATGCAGTCGGCGCGGTGTATTGCTGGCTATGTCTATGCCTCTGCCGGTGCGGGTGAATCAACAACGGACACTGTCTATAGCGGCCACTGCATTATTGCAGAAAACGGCGTGATCCTCGGAGAGAATCGTTCGTTTTCGTTCAACACAGAGTGGGTTATCGCTGATCTCGATTGTGAGCGGTTGCAGTACGACCGCCGCCGTATTGCGACGTTCGGACAGCAAGCGATGCCCCCGCTGCAGCGAATGCAAGTAGCAATTCCTGCACTTGAAGGAGAGCGGCCTCATCGCGTCATTGATGCGTCTCCTTTTGTGCCGGCCAATCCATCCGAGCGCGCTGAACGATGCCAGGAGATAGCAGCAATTCAAGAAACAGCGCTCGCAAAGCGGCTGCTCCATACTGGGCTGCGTGCGGTTGTTCTCGGACTTTCGGGAGGACTCGACTCAGCATTAGCACTCTTGGTGAGTGTGGGGGCATTCGACCGACTCGGCTACGATCGCAAGGGAATTCATGCCGTGATATTGCCCGGACCTGGTACGTCTGAACGAACACGCCAGCAAGCTGAAGCACTCGCTCGTGCGTTGGGTGCCACCGTGCAAATCATTTCCATCACTGATGCTGTCGAACACCATCTCGATACTCTTGGTCACACCGGTGAGCACGATGTTCTCTTCGAGAATGCACAAGCACGAGAGCGCACGCAGATTCTCATGGACCTTTGCCACAAACACCACGCTCTCATGGTCGGTACCAGCGATTTATCCGAGCTTGCCCTCGGCTGGACGACGTATGGCGGCGACCACATGAGCATGTATGGTGTCAACGCAGGCGTGCCAAAGACGCTCGTTCGGTATATCATCGAGTGGTGGGCCCAGGCACTCGGCGATGCAAAAGCAAAAGACGCGCTGGCGGCAATTTTAGAAACGCCGATTAGTCCAGAATTGCTGCCGCCCAGTCCCGATGGCTCAATTGTGCAGCGCACTGAAGAAGTGCTCGGACCGTACCAAGTTCACGACTTTTTCCTGTACAACCTCATCCGCTGGGGATATGCTCCTGAGAAATTACTCGAGCTTGCAGTCTGGGCGTTCGAGGGGAAATACGCCCGCAAGGAACTGGACCAGTGGCTGTCAACGTTCCTTGCGCGCTTCTTTGCCAACCAATTCAAACGGTCATGCTTACCAGATGGTCCCAAAGTTGGGTCGGTTGCTCTTTCCCCACGGGCGGATTGGCGTATGCCAAGCGACGCTCTCCCGGTGGTGTGGCTTGCCAGTGGCGGGGAAATGATGCCGCCGTCGTAGATTTGCGGCGTGGGTACGAGGAGAGTCAACTAATCATCGGCAATGCCGATAGTTCTTATTACCGAATAACGGTAAAGGTGCTCAATGAAACGAGCTATCTCTTCTCTGCCAACGGATGCTATTCGCGTGGCGATTGCCGATGACCACGAGCTCGCGCGTGTAGGACTCTACCGCATGCTCTCGAGCGATAGTAGCATCGAAATTGTCGGCGAAGCTTCTGATGGGGACCAGCTTCTTGCACTTGTCGAACAACAGAACCCAGATGTGGTTCTTCTCGACATCTTTATGCCACGCCGCAATGGATTGGAAACTGCGCGCGAACTACGCTCACGTATTCCGACAGGCAAACCCTACATCATCATGCTTACAACGTTCGAGGACTATTCCTACCTTCAGCAGGCCTTGGCAATCGGAGCGGATGGGTACCTTTCCAAAGATGTCAGCCGCCAGGAATTGCTCTTGTCGCTACGATCGGTGCTGAAAGGAGAGCGAGTCTTTTCACGTTCGATTCTTGCGCTGATGCAAGGCATGCGCTCCAAGCACTCAGCGGAATCGCTTGCGACGGTTACACTGACAAAGCGCGAAGAGGAAATCCTTGAGCTTGTCGCGCAAGGGCTGACGAGCAACGAAATTGCCGACCGCCTCTTCATCAGTCCTCGGACAGTAGAGACGCACCGTGCACATTTGATGGAGAAGCTCGGTGCAAAAAATGCAGCAGCACTGGTGCGTTATGCAATCCTGCATTCAATCTACTTTCCCGGCCACGGTCGCCCCTCGAATGCCTCCTCTGCGGAGAGCGCTTGCTAAAGTAGCTACGTACGGTGTAGGGCAGCGCGAAAGAAATTACGTAGTAGTACGTATTGCTGGCCAGGAGGGAAACCACCAAATTTGCAATCGTTCTGCAGAGCACATTGCGTAGGCACTCGATGAGTCTGCAAGAGGCTAACTCTGACGACGAGAGTTTCACTCCTGAGATAGGTTTAGCGATGCGCGTTCGAGATCGGCGGTATCACGTGCTCATAGTCATCCTCCTGTTGATCTGGAGTCCTCCTCAAGGGTGGGCCGATGGCAATGTCGGCATTGGTACGACGTCTCCCGATACATCGGCATTGTTGGAGCTTCGCTCGATTCGGAGCGGGCTGCTTATCCCACGAATGACGACTGCACAGCGGGATGCGATTATTCTTCCGGCAAAGAGTCTCCTGATTTTCAACACAACAACCAATCGGTTCGAGTACAACGACGGCACCCCCGCTGCACCGAATTGGGTGCCGTTCCTCACCGGAAGTGGCAGTTTTTGGTCGTTGCAAGGCAATTCAGGCATAGATCCCACGGCGAACTTTTTAGGCACAACGGATGCTCAACCCCTTGTCATCAAGACGAACGGTCAGGAACGGCTGCGAATCACACCTTCCGGGAATGTCGGAATTGGCAGTTCGAATCCACTTGCATTGCTGTCGGTTGGATCTGCATCCCAATTCCAAGTGGATGTCGGCGGCAATATCACCGCAGGAGGCCTCAACTTAGTTGGAGCTTCGGCACTTCTTCGGTTGGGTGGGAATCCAGGTCAACCTGGCGAACTACTCGTCAGTAGCGGGGCGGCAGCGCCTCCACAATGGACACGAACGCTCGATTCACTCTCCGTTCGGCGACTTATCCTGAAGCAACTTTCAACCGATACCCTCTATGCTCGTGCCGGGCGGATTGACACGCTCTACACGCGCGTTGGGCGAGCCGACACGATTTATTCCCGCGACGGGCGGATTGATACGCTCTGGAGCCAACTTGTGCGGATTGACAGCCTCATTGGGCGTCTGGGGCGTTTCGACACGCTCTTCGTGCGCGACACGCTATTTGCACGGGATGGTCGGATTGATACGCTCCGCAGTTTGGTTGCACGCATTGACAGCTTGATTGGTCACTTCGGTCGCTTCGATACGCTCTACGTCCGCGACGGGCGAATTGATACGCTCTGGAGCCAGCTTGGTCGGATTGACAGCCTCATTGGGCGTCTGGGGCGTTTCGACACGCTCTTCGTACGCGACACGCTGTTTGCACGGGATGGTCGGATTGACACGCTCCGCAGTCTGGTTGCACGCATTGACAGCTTGATTGGTCACTTCGGTCGGTTCGATACGCTCTACGTCCGTGATGGCCGGATTGATACGCTGAGCGTTTCCATCTTTCGGGCAGATTCGATCATCATCACCCAGCCCATCAAGATTTCAGTTCCGTTCGATTCGGTCAAGACTGGGACAAATTTTGGTCAAACGCTCACCGTTGGGAACGGCTCACTTCTTGTGCCGAGCGGCACAGGGATTATCCGTGCCAATCAGTTTGTGGGCACTGGTTCACTAACCGCAGCTGTGGACTTAGGAACGGCGGAAGTTGCTGGTGTTCTTCCAGTGGATAAAGGTGGCACAGGGATAAGTGCAGTGGGGGCCGCAGGATCGGTCGCGTACTCGAATGGGACGACACTTTCGTTCACCACGCCAGGGACAGCCGGGCAGGTTCTCATTTCCAACGGTGCTGCACCGCCCACTTGGCAGACACTGACAGCTGCATCACTCGGGGCATGGACGACGCTCGGCAATAGCGGTACAAATCCCGATGCGCCGCAGTTCAATTTCCTCGGAACAACCGATAACCGCGCACTTGCGATCCGCACCAATAACACAGAGCGTGTGCGTATCAAAGCCGACGGCAAGATTGCGCTCGGTATCGGCACCAGCTCGCCTGCAAGTAATGCATTTGGGACAGTACAGATCTCCGACAATACCACGCAAGCCAATTACAGCGCGCTTGCGGTGTACTCTGTCGGCAGCGTTCCAGGTTCGGATGCATCCAGCACAGTGACGATGGCATTCCAAGCCTCTAAACAGGCGACATCGTATCTCAACGTCGGTGGCTATCTTGTTGCTGCGGGCGGGATAAATAACTATGCGCTTGTTGCAGGAGCAGGAGGGAACATCTTCCTGGGGCAGGTAGATTCTCTGACGCCAACGCCGCTACGGAATACTTTGTTGCCAAATGGCAATCCCAATCGCACGTACGTTCACCACCTCAACATTTCCGGTGAGCTTGTTGCTTCGCTGCAGAGCGGAGGATTCGGGCCGGGTGCTCCAGGACAGGTGCTCATATCCCAAGGTCTGTCCGCAGCACCGCAGTGGGCTTCTCCAGCAAGTGTCTTCGGTGGAACTACGTGGCTGCTCGGTGGCAATACGCTCGGTACCGAGCAAGCATTCGGTTCGAAAGATAACGTCGCACTTCCCATCATCACAAACAACCAAGAGCGACTTCGTATTACCTCCGATGGACGGATCGGAATTGGAACGAACGCTCCGAGCAGTTCCGCACTGGTCGAGATCGCAAGCACATCGAAAGGCTTTCTCCCACCGCGGATGACCTCATCAGAGCGCGATGCAATTACAAATCCAGCCAAGGGCTTGCTCGTTTACGTAACGACCGCGAGCGAGGAAGGGTACTGGTACTACGACGGGACGCGGTGGCTTCCACTCATCAGCACTGTTTCGGCGAACTCAACATTGGTGACACGCTACAAAACCAGCGATGAAAGCGTCAGTAACTCGAATGTTTTGCAAGATGACGATCACCTATTTGCAACGCTTGGTGCTGGGCAAGTGTGGGAGGTCGAGGGCATGCTCGATTTCAGCTCGTCGTCGGCAACTCCGGGAGCCACGTTTGGTCTAGCGGTTCCAACAGGTGCAAGCTTCAAACTAAGCTACCACAGCAACGACGGCTCTGCAACTGGCTTCCGTGCGGGTGTTCTCACCAGTGGCAGTGCGTCGGTCAGTGTTCCGGCTGGAGGCTCTGCGATTGTGTTCGTCCGAGGCATTGTGGTCATGGGTAGCAATAGCGGGACCGTCCGCTTGCAGTGGGCGCAGAACACCGCTGATGCAACTCCAACGACCGCGCGAGTGAATTCGTATCTGAAGTTTACGCGGATACAGTAAGTTCCCACCGTAGAATAAAGCAGCGTGTTGCTGATGCCGATAATCGAAATGGCTATGAAGAAACTGCAAGACACAATGTTCCGAACATGCGTGTTTGCAATCGGCATCGCGTGGGTGAGTGTCCTGGCGGTGCATGCTCAAGTGGTGACGAACAATGGTGGTATCATCACGTTAGCGCCACGTGCGGTGCTCCACATCAACGGCACCTACACGAGCATTGCCAATGGAACCATGACCGCAGCTGATAGCGCTCGTCTGACCGTGACTGGTTCGCTCCATATTGCTTCGGGTCGAGTTACGCTCGATGGCCGCTCGGGCGCAATAGGGGATAGCAACGTGACAACAGGCGGTATTCCGTGCACGGTGGCGTACGGCTTTCGCGAGCGGCGAGGAACGGGAAA
>BEHW01000079.1 GCA_002898675.1 bacterium HR20 | reverse complement strand
GCGATGACGTTCTTGAGTGCACCGCCAAGCTCAACGCCGACAACATCGAGCGAACGGTAGATGCGGAAACTCGGTGTACCGAGCGCACGTTGGACAATTTCTGCCGCACTCTCGCTGCTGGAGGCCGCCACGACGGCTGTCGGCACTCCGCGCGCGACTTCTTCGGCATGGCTGGGACCACTCAAGACGACGTAGTCATCGCTTGCGACGCCGATGACCTGGCGGAGCACTTGTGAAATGCGCATATGCGTACCGCGCTCGATTCCCTTTGCTGCGTTGACGAGGAGCTTCCCTGCAATCGGGAAACGGTACGTTTGTAGAGCGTTCCGGAGATGTTGAGTCGGAATTGCGAGCACGACGAAATCAGCGAGCGCGACTGCACCTGGCTCACTCGTTGCTTCGACGCAAGACGGGATCGAAACACCAGGAAGGTAGGTCGCGTTTTCGCGACTGCGATTGATCGCCTCCGCAACGGCAGATTCTCGCGCCCAGAGAATCACCCGATGGCTGTTATCGGCAGCAATGCAGGCAAGTGCTGTGCCCCAGCCGCCTGCTCCCAGAATTCCGATGGTCATCGAACGATTGCCTCGTTGGAATCAGTGCTGCCCACGGCGGAGCGAACATCGCAGGCGAACGAGCCATAGCTTCTCGAAACGGTTCTCTCGACCCTCGAGAAGACGCTTTATGTTACTGCGGTGTGCGTAGAGGATCAATGCGGACACAACGCAAGCGAACCAAATGAGGATGTGATAGCCATTGATTTCTGCTCCGCAGACATTGTGGCGAACCAGCATTGCTCCTGGAAAGACAATCGCAGCCGAGATCGAACCAAGCGAAATGTAGCCGCTAAGCACAACAGCGAGCAGGAACACGCCAAATGCAATTCCAATTTCAACCGGAGCGATGCCTACGAGCATTCCCGCTGCTGTATTGACCCCTTTCCCTCCACGAAAACCGACGAAGATGCTGAAAATGTGCCCGACTACTGCCGATGTTCCTGCGATCAAACGCACAACGGTAATATCCTCAAACGGAGTGCGGTTAGTAAACGGCAGCGCTTGTCCAACCATCAAATGCGCGACCACTGTCACCGCGAGCAATCCTTTGAGGACGTCCACTACTTGAACGATCAGCCCCCACTTCCACCCAAGTACACGGAACGCATTGGTGCTCCCCATATTCCCACTGCCACGGGTTCGAATGTCGAAGCCGAAAAAGAGCCGACTGACAACCACTGCTGTTGGGAAAGAACCGAGCAAGTAGCTCACAACTGCGACAACTATCAGCCGCAGAGGTGGATCGAATACCATCGTGGCGTGCTCATGGAGCGATGTTCAACATTCACATGCAAAATTACCAGCACGACGACGCACAATGACATAAACAAGTGCATTGCTCGTCTTTTCCGCCACAGCAATTTCAATCTTCTCCCTCATGCATATGAACGACACACTTCAGGCTACGCGCCGCCGATTGGAGGAAATCGAACGGGAACTGGCAAGTCTTCGGGAAAAGCATGCGGCGCTCAAAGCTCGCTGGGAACAGGAAAAGCAGCTCATCAGCCGCATTCGCGACATCAAGGAGCAAATCGAGCAAACCAAGCTCGAAGCTGCCGATGCTGAGCGGATTGGCGATTACGGTCGCGTCGCTGAGCTGCGCTATGGCGTCTTGCTCGAGCTTCAAAAAGAGCTCGACCAACTCAACGAGCGCTTAGCAGAGCTGCAAGCCAGTGGTGCCCTACTCAAAGAGGAAGTGACCGCCGAAGACATTGCAGAAATCGTTGCAAAATGGACAGGCATTCCCGTTCAACGCATGCTGGAGTCCGAGCGCACCAAACTGCTCAAGATGGAGGAACGCCTCCACCAACGCATCGTGGATCAGGAAGAAGCAATCACGACGATCGCCAATGCGATTCGTCGCGCACGCGCTGGCTTAGCAGACCCCAACCGCCCGATCGGCTCATTCATCTTCCTCGGCACCACCGGCGTCGGAAAAACAGAAATGGCCAAGGCACTGGCGGAATTTCTCTTCGACGACGAAAACGCGATCGTGCCGATAGACATGAGCGAGTACATGGAAAAGCACTCGGTCTCGCGTCTTATCGGTGCTCCGCCGGGCTACGTCGGGTATGAAGAAGGCGGCCAGCTCACCGAAGCTGTTCGCCGCCGTCCGTACTCTGTTGTGCTCTTCGACGAAATCGAAAAAGCGCACAACGATGTCTTCAACGTCCTTCTCCAAGTTCTCGATGACGGACGGCTTACCGACAACAAGGGGCGGACTGTCAACTTCCGCAACACAATCATCATCATGACTTCGAACCTTGGCACGGAAGTACTACTTGATCGGCTCCACGAAGTCACCGAAGAAACCCGCGAGGAGATCATGCGCGAGGCACGGGTGCGCATTGCGGAGATTTTGCGTCAGCGCTTCCGACCGGAGTTTCTCAACCGCATTGACGAGATCATTGTCTTCAAGCCGCTGGTGCGGAGTGAAATTCGCCAGATTGTGCTCCTGCAAATCCGCGCACTTCAGCAGCGATTAGAAGCAAACGGCATTCACTTAGAGCTTACCGACGAGGTTGCCGACTGGCTTGGCACTATTGGCTTCGATCCGCAATTCGGTGCACGTCCACTCAAACGTGCGATCCAGCGGCACATCACCGATCCACTCTCGCTCCGAATCCTGGCCGGTGACTTCACCAGTGGGGATCGAATTGTTGCTCGCCTCGACGAGCGGGGGCTGCCGGAGTTCTACAAAGAGAACGTCGCATCCTCGTAGCGTGCATGCTTGTTGCTGCCGTGGCGATGCATGCGCCACGGCGTTGGATCGATCGAGAAGGCAAGCATCCGATACGCATCGGTGCCGCGGAGTTCGAGCTTGATGTGCGCAACCAGTCCGATCATTGCTGCGTTGTCGAGAGCGTACTGACGGTCAGGGACAATCACACGGATAGATCCTCGCTGCGCACTGCTGCGCACAGATTGCTGGAGCATCTGGTTGGCAGCGACTCCACCAGCAAGGACGATGCTGCGCACACCGAACATCTCAGCAGCGCGCAGTGTTTTTGCAACGAGTACCTCGACGATTGCTGCTTGGGCAGAAGCGGCAATACGCGCACGATCAGCATCACTCTGCGGGGGATGCTCAGCCAGGTAACGCCGCACCGCTGTTTTGAGTCCGCTGAAACTAAATTCAAACCGTGGGTCTGAAAGCAGCGGCCGCGGGAGCGGTATATCTGGTGTCCCGCTCCGAGCCAATTGCTCGAGCGCCGGACCGCCAGGGTAGTCCAGGCCGAGCAGCGTCGCGATTTTATCGAACGCTTCACCGGCTGCATCATCCCGCGTCGAGCCAAGCACGCGGTACTGCGCCACGCTTTCCAACAGCACCAGCAGTGTGTGGCCCCCGCTGGCAACGAGAACGACCGCCGGAAGCTCTAACGCCGGATCAGCCAGCAATCCCGAGAGAATATGCCCTTCGAGGTGATGCACTGGTACACATGCTCGCCGCAGCCCGAGAGCAAGTCCTTTGGCGAAGTTCGCTCCAACGAAGAGAGAGCCAGCTAACCCAGGTTGCACCGTACACGCAATTGCATCGAGTTGGTCAAGCTCTATTCCAGCATCCTCGAGTGCCTGTTCGGCGATGAACCACATTCGCTCCAGATGCGCGCGCGAGGCGATCTCGGGAACGATTCCTCCCCAGCGGTGGTGCTCCTGCTGCGAGGCAATCACATTGCTGAGCACTTTCCGCTCTGCAATCACTGCTGCAGCAGTTTCATCGCACGAGGTTTCGATTGCCAGGATGCAGTACCCCATCGGCTACCACGATTGGCGCACAGTGTAGCGGAACGTTGCAGTGCCTTTTGGAGGGAGAGTTGCTGTAAACTCCGCGTGGTGGGCCGAGCGCTTCGAGTATGGAATCGTGCTGGAGATGATCTCCCAGTTTCCCGCAAACATCTCGAGAACGCTCAGTTCGGTACGCTGAGAACGACTACTCTGGAGCGAATACTCGACAGTGTACTCGGTTACTCGCTCCGAGAGACGACGGTTTTCGACATCACGCCGTCGAACGCGAACGTCGAAGACACGACCAACTTCGACAGCAACACGTTCACCAAGTGCCGTATGCGAAATTTCATCTTGACCGATAAGCTCGAGCGAGCCACCTGCCGACTGCCTCCACACGCGGAGCAGTCCAGCTGGAAGCGGCTGAGAATCAGGTGGTGTATTGACAAACTCGACCACGGACGAGACGGGAATCTCAACGCTTCCATCTTCTGAGGAACTGGTGCGCCCGGCGGAACGACCACGCGCGATCAACCGTCGCTTGACCGCCAGTGTAACACGGGGGCGCAGTAGCAGCGTGGTCGTCGAATTTGCCGCCAGTGTTGCGCCGAACGGCAAGGTGTAAAGGTGGTACTCGTCGAAGCTCTCCTCCATCGGTGCCAAACTTGCCTGGCCTTCTACCGATCGGAGCGCAAACGCAGTACCATCAGCGGTGCCGGTGCTCTTCTGGGCCCGGAGATTGACCGAGCCGGCAATAAGCTGTACCTCATCGCAGCGGAACGATGTGTGCGTACTGTTGACGATGTGAACGAATCCTTCCAGTCGGAGTTTGTCATCGTCGAGCAACGTCGCGTCGTAGCTGGCTTGCCATTGGAGGCCATCGCATTGATAGCGAAGCTCCATCGCTGAGTTCACCGCGCGCTGGGCCGAAACTTCTGCAGAGAGAACAGGTGTTCGTGCGATAGCCACATCGGATGGCGGGAGCACCAGCTCACCGCACGGAGATACCATGAGTTCGCCACTTCGCGTTCGGAGGACGGCTCCTACGTAGCAAGGCTCAACCCCTGCAATGAGCGATGTCGGAGGAACAACAAGCTCTCCCTCAACGATGCCATCACGGCGGCGGAGCGAAACTGCTCGCCCAACGTAAGTCCGGAGCAGCTCAAAAGAATTGTCCACTGGCGGCACTAAACGCATCGTGCGCGTTCTCAGTCCAGGGTCTTCCCAGCGTAGCCCAAGCGAGAGCGGTGCAATCATCTCGGGCAGTTGTTCAATACGAACTGTCGAGCTACCCGGGGGAATCTGCACTGTCCACTGGTGCCGCAGGATCGCTGCGTTGCTGTAGAGCGTGGCAGATGTCCGTTCGGCGGAATCGAGCGAGAGTACGAGCGTCTGCGCCCGGAGAAGAATATTCGCAACGGCAAGAAACGCGATGCAGAGCTTACCGAGCTGGCTGTCCATCGGCTTCGAGCAACTCTGGGTGATAGCGTGGGACATCTTTGACAGCGCGGTACCCAATGAAGCCGCGATCGCGGCGCTCCATTGCGACGAGCGCTGCTGCGTAGATTTCCTTCCACGTCAGTCCAAATTTTTCCATGAGTTCTTCGGGTTCGCCGCTCCCGCCGAAGCTGTCCTTTACACCAACGAACTCGATCGGCACGGGAAAATTCTTCGCAACGACTTCTGCCACAGCTCCACCCAAGCCTGCGTGGACCTGATGTTCTTCCGCTGTCACAATTGCACCGCACTGGCGCGCTGCATCTACAACGGTTTGGACGTCGAATGGCTTGATCGTCGAAACGTTGATCACTCGTGCGCTGATTCCACGTTTGGCAAGCTGCTCGGCTGCCACCAGCGACTCCCAGACCATCGCCCCACACGCGATGAGTGCAACATCGTTCCCTTCGCGAAAGACTTGGGCTTTCCCGATTTCGAAGGGAGTTTCATCAGCAGTGAAAAATGGCACTGCTGCACGTCCGAAGCGGATGTATGCAGGCCCGACCATCTCTCCCATCGCGATCGTCGCTTTCTTTGTCTCGAGGTAGTCGCACGGCACAAGCAGCGTCATGTGCGGAAGAGTGCGCAAGTAGGCAATCTCCTCGAGCACTTGGTGTGTTGCCCCATCAGGCCCAACACTGATGCCCGCGTGACCTCCTCCAATTTTTACGTTGACTTCGTTATAGCAAACACTGATGCGGAGTTGATCTGCATTGCGCAGCGCACAGAAGGCACCATACGACGCAAAGAACGGAATCTTCCCGCTCAGGGCAAGACCAGCAGCGATTGTTGTTGCATTCTGCTCGGCGACACCGATTGAGAAGAAGCGATCAGGAAATCGCTCTTTGAATAGCGACGTCATCACCGACCCAGTAATATCACCGCCGAGGACGACAACGTTGTCGTATCGTTCGCCGAGCACGACAAGTCCTTCGCCGAAGCCTTGGCGGGTCGGTTTCATACCGCGGAGTTGAAAGGATTGGCTCATTGTCACAATTAGTGGTGGTGAACTACGCTGCAACAGGTTCTGGAATATCTTCGCCTAATTCGCGGAGAGCAATGCGCGCCTGTTCCCACGTGGGGGGCTTACCATGCCATTCGTAACGATCTTCCATGAAGGAGACGCCTTTGCCCATGAGCGTTTTTGCGATGATTGCTGTGGGTTTGCCCGATCCTTTCTCACTGTTGGCGATGAAGTGGTCGAAGGCTGCGCAGAGTTCTCCGTAGTCGTGACCGTTGACGGTGAGGACGTCAAATCCAAAAGCGCGGCACTTATCCTCCAGCGGATAGATACTCATTACCTCATGGACACGGCCGTCAATCTGGCAATCGTTGTTGTCAATGATCCAGCAGAAGTTGTCGAGCTTGAAGTTCGATGCAGCCATTGCTGCTTCCCAGACACTTCCTTCCTGGAGTTCGCCATCACCAGTGAGCGTAAAGACGCGATAGCCGTTTTGATCGAGGAGTTTATCGGCCATTGCCATACCGACAGCGATCGAGATGCCTTGTCCGAGTGAACCGGTGGAAGTTTCGATGCCGGGCAAGCCCATATCCCGTCCGGGATGCCCTTGGAGCCGGGAGTTGTACTTTCGGAGTGTGCGAAGCTCTTCTTTGGGGAATGCACCAGTGTTCGCAAGTGTTGCGTAGAGGACAGGACACATGTGCCCAGCGCTCAAGACGAAGCGGTCCCGCGGTGTCCACCAATTCTGCGGGTTATAGCGCATGTATCCACCGAAGTAGAGGACTGCGAAGATGTCAGCGCTCCCGAGTGGACCACCACTATGCCCCGACCCTGCCAGAACGAGCGACTTGATAATGTCACGGCGAATCATTTGGGCAATACGGGCGAACTCCTCGGGCCGACGACGGCGATTATCGAATGTCACGGGGTCAAAAACAATCGGAAATTCTGCACTCATTGCAGCAGAGGTTGTGGAAGCAACATGGAACAGTGCAAAAATAGAGTGCTCCTGCACGTGAGCATTGAAAAACGGTTGCATGGCGTGCCTGGTGCACCGCGGTGTACTCATCGCCGGAGAAGATTTGGTTCTTACGGATGAGCTGATTATTTTTGGCTCTGTACCATGATGCACTAAACAGTTCGGAGGAGGACCGATGATTCGACATGCTTTTCTCTGGGCATTCGCAACGCTCTTGCTCTACATCCATACGAGTGCTCAGGAGCTTCATGCTTCGCGAGTTGCTGGGCGCATTCCCACCGCTGCAGAGCTGCTTACCAACGGCTCGCAGGGCAAAGAGTTCTACGTTTGCTATCCCCTCAACGACAGCTATCTCCAACCCACGACGGCACGGGAGATCTACATTGCTTCTTCCCGCAACACAACGGTGCGCTATGAATGCCAAGGCACGGTCAAAACCTTCACCGTGCAAGCAATGAAGGTACTGGTGCTCAAGGAGCCTAATGTCGCACTCCCTGAAATAAGCGAAAGTGAAACTATCAACAACGCAGTGATTCGACTGACATCCCCTGACCCAATCTCTGTGTATGTTTACAACGGAAAGCAGGTGACCTCCGATGGCTACCTTGCAATCCCAGTGCAATCGTGGGGAACTGAGTACATGCACTTGAGTTGGCCAGATTTCAATGAGTTCCGGCCGTGGAAAAGCGGATTTGCGATCATTGCAGCTTACCCTGATACACGTGTGAGCATCCAGCTTCGCAAGCCGTACATCGGCGAGTTCGGGGTCACTTCTGCACGAACAGAGAAAGGTCGCAAGTATGGAGACATCTGGACAATCACGCTCCAACCAGGACAATGCTACCTTGTGCAGGGTGATGGAACAACGCGGGGGCAATTCGATTTGTCAGGAAGCATCGTTCGCTCCAATAAGCCAATTGGCTTTTTGAGCTACCACCAGCGGACAATGATTCCGAGCTTCGACATATTCAATGGCCGAGATCACATGATCGAGATGCTTCCGCCGACCTCGACGTGGGGGCGCACCTACGTTAGTGTCGAATACGAGCGTGGGGGCTACGGAGATTTCTTCCGTGTTGTTGCACTCGAAGATGGCACGAACATTGTCTGTACGTCGTATGACTTCGGCACTCGCCAAAAGCTCGAAGAGAATCTCCTCCTGGGCCTCAAGCGTGGAGAGGTCCGCGGTGTTCCCACTGCAGACTTGATGGTAACCGGGCCAGGGCAAGCCTATGGTGTCCGAGGGATGTCGGTCTGGCGTGCGAACAAGCCCTTCCTGCTCATGCAGTACTCTGCCTCGGCGGAATGGGACAACAACAATTTCTTCGACCCGTTCATGATCTACGTTGTCCCCGTTGAACAGTACACGAAGGCAACTATTTTTCAGTCACCATCGAATCCCGCATACTCACGGCACCGATTCAATCTCCTCGTCGCCGCCGATACAACCGATCCACAGCAGAAAGACATTCGCTCAATCAAAATTGATGGTGTACCCGTCACCACACTTGCTCCCAACATTTTAGGCAACCGTATTCCTGGAACGAACATCCACTATGCACGATTGTTCATATCCAACGGCCCCCACGTCATCGAGGGGAACGCTCCATTTGGTGGCTACATCTACGGTTGGGGAAGTTTTGACTCTTACGGCTGGCCAGCCGCCACTGCCTATCGCAAACTTGATGAATTCGACACGATCCCTCCACCCTTGAGCCGAGAGCAGCAATGCGGTGACTACCTCTACACCGCCCGTGAAACGGGGCAAGATTTCCGAATCAACGACACCCTCAACCATGTCGGGACGGGGATCAATGCCATTGACTTTGTCGAAGGAAAGCCATCATTCAACTACGCAATTGATCTGCTCGAAGCCGATGGGAATCTCATCACCGACAACCTGCTCCCACAGGATCAGAAAAACAGTATCGTCAAGTTCCGCCTGCGGGTCATTGATAAATCCAAAGATGCCCAAGCCTACTTCTACGTCGGCGACCGTGCGCTCAACTTCAGCTACGACAGCGTCTTCTGGGTTGCACCGAAGGTCTCGATCAGCCCAAATCCTATCAACGCGGGGAACGTTCGCGTAGGGCGCTCCAACGAGGTAATCGCCACCATTACGAACAATGCAGATTCGACATTTCTCATCACCGAACTCCGTCTGAAAAAGGGTTCGGTCTTCGCAATTGTGGAACCGACAATACCAACTGGTGGCTTAGCACTGTATCCGCGACAAAGCATTCAAGTCCGCCTCCGCTACACGCCCCAAACTGAGCATGTTCGCGACAATGAGCGCGATGAGGATTCCCTCTTAGTCGTCGAGCAATGTGCGCCGTTCGCTGTTCAGGTACTCGGGCGAGGCATTCAACCACACATCGTCGTTGATGATTGGGATGCAGGGACGGTCTCTGTCGGTCAATCGCGGTGCCACTCGCAGCAACTCTCGCGCGGGCTGCGCATCCGCAATCCAGGCACCGATACTCTGACAATCACCGATATTGATCGCTCGACGATTCAGCCACCATTTAGTCTCACTGACCCGACCGTTCCTCCTCTCCCGATTGTGATACCGCCGGGCGGCGAAGTGTATCTCAAAGAAATGTGTTT
>BEHW01000078.1 GCA_002898675.1 bacterium HR20 | reverse complement strand
GCATAGACCATTTCTGAAGCCCCTTACCAGCCTGGCTCCAAGCTGCCAGGAGGGCGACTGATGGGCTCACGCAGATCCGCCTCGGGCTGCTGGATTCACCCACGTTGGGATGAAGCCGCACTGTGCAGCCCGCGACAGAAGGATCCACCGTCCCTTCTCTATGGCTCGCAGGACGGGAGCATTTACTGATGGCAAGCAGGACACCGGCTCGAACTCCAGTGACGTTGTGGTCGTACAGTGGCGGGCCGTATCAGCCGATCACACACGTGGTCAGCTTGACATTGTTCATACGTACTCCGTCGGCTATTTGATCTTCGAAAACCTGCACAGCACACTGACTCATCCCGTGCTCTCCTGCGCCATAGCAGTCTTAGAGACCACGCCGGCTGTCTGCCAAATTACTTTGTGCCCAATTAGCAATGGCGTGGAAAAAAATGTAGTTATCGTAACACAACTGACCGTGCGGCTCTATGGTTTCCTGTACCGGAATTGCCTTCCTAGAGCGGCCTTCCTAGAGCGGATAACATACGCTGCGTAGCCGTACCGGATAATCTCACGAAAGAGCTCCTCTGGACGTACACCTGCCGCAGGCAGCGTGGCGAAATTGATTTCGACGAACAGTATCGGTTTATCCCGTCGGATTACTGTGTCGGCTCCCCGAATGACATTCAATTCCGCTCCCTCGACATCTACCTTGATCGCATCAATCCTATCAATGTGATTTTTCGGCTACGAAGTGATCAATTGTTGTCGTTGGGACTTCTGTAATGTGTGAGGAGCTCGAGAAATAAATTGAACTTTTTGTGCCATCAATAGAGATCGTTGTTGATCCGTGCGTATCTGAAAGTGCACATTGCTGGCATTCTACATTCGTAGCATTATTGAGAGCAAGATGGTCTTTGAGATGATTACATAAGTCCGGAACAGGTTCAAAAGCGTACACTCTGCCATGAGGACCAACCTTCTTGGATATCAAGAGCGTATAGAGCCCTAAATTTGCCCCTGCATCGTCGAGTCCACACGTGCGTCCATACCACACTCCAAAGGTTAGGTGATTGCAAAATACATGAAAGCGCTCTATATTTGCATGCGAGAAGAATGTTCACTTTGTGTCCTTTTCGCAACAAGGCTTAGTGCTGTAGGCTTTCCAAAGCCTTTGCCCTCACCTCGGTGAGGGCTTTTTGTTTCGCGCTGCGGTCAGGATGCCACAGAGCACGGTGCTTCATGTTCTCTGGCAACCTGCCGATAGTTGAATCAGACCACGAGTGCTTCTCTCAGTGCCGCGATCGCGGCGCTGCAATACACCGCGGCTTGTCTGCGTCCATTGCGTTGGCGCTCGGAGCTTGAGCCGCTCGGCGCCGAATCGAATGCAACGATTTTGTAGGTAACACAAATGGACGGCAACTTTTCGAACCGCGTGCAGGAAGTCATCCGCCTCAGCCGTGAGGAAGCGCTCCGGCTCGGGCACGACTACATCGGCACTGAACACTTGCTGCTCGGATTGATCCGAGAAGGCGAAGGCATTGCCGTCAAAATTCTGCGGAATCTGGGTGTGGACCTCTTCCGCCTCAAGAAAGCAATCGAAGACACCGTCCGCACCACTAGCGGTACGCTGACGATTGGCAATATCCCACTGACCAAGCAAGCCGAGAAAGTTCTCAAGATCACCTACCTCGAAGCAAAGCTCTACAAAAGCGACGTCATCGGTACCGAGCACCTGCTCCTTTCGCTCCTCCGAGATGAGGACAACATCGCTGCGCAGGTGCTGGCACAGTTCGGCGTTACCTATGACGCTGCACGGAAAGAACTCGATGCGATCACATCAGGCAAAAGCTCCGCATCACGTGGAAGTGCGAGCACACGAACTCGAAAAAAGGACGCGCCCGAACGCGTCAAAACTCCGGTGCTCGATAACTTCGGACGCGATTTGACCAAACTTGCACTCGAAGGCAAACTCGATCCCGTCATTGGTCGCGAGCGCGAAATTGAACGAGTTGCCCAAGTGCTTGCCCGCCGCAAGAAGAATAACCCGGTGCTGATCGGCGAGCCAGGCGTCGGCAAGACAGCAATTGTCGAAGGTCTGGCGCTGCGCATCGTCGAGCGGAAAGTGCCACGTGTGCTCTACGACAAGCGCATCGTCACGCTCGATCTTGCCGCACTCGTTGCCGGCACAAAATACCGCGGGCAGTTCGAAGAGCGCATGAAAGCGGTCATGAATGAGCTCGAGAAGGCAAAGGATGTGATCTTGTTCATTGATGAAATCCATACCATCGTCGGCGCAGGCGGCGCATCAGGCTCGCTCGATGCATCGAACATGTTCAAGCCAGCGCTGGCGCGTGGTGACATCCAGTGCATCGGTGCAACCACGCTCGATGAATACCGCCAGTACATCGAGAAAGACGGCGCGCTCGAACGCCGCTTCCAAAAAATCATCGTTGACCCTCCGACCGCAGAGGAAACGCTGCAGATCCTCGAAAACATCAAGGATCGGTACGAAGAGCACCATAGCGTCCGTTACACCGACGAAGCGATTACCGCCTGTGTACGGCTCTCGGAGCGTTACATCACCGATCGCTACTTCCCCGACAAAGCCATTGACGTGCTCGACGAAGCTGGAGCGCGGGTGCATCTGGCAAACTACACCGTACCGCAGGAAATTCTCGAACTCGAACAGCGAATCGAGGAAGTTCGTCGCCGCAAAAACGATGTCGTCCGTGCGCAGCGCTTCGAGGAGGCCGCTGCACTACGGGATGAGGAAAAGAAACTCCAAGCCGAACTCGAGCGCGCCAAGGAAGAGTGGGAAGAACAAGCGACCGAACAGATCTTCACCGTCACTGCCGATGACATCGCCGATGTCGTCGCCAGCATGACGGGGATTCCCGTCAACCGCATTGCGGAAAGCGAATCCGACAAGCTCCTCCGCATGGCCGATGAACTCAAACGCCAAGTCATCGGGCAGGATGAAGCCGTTGAACAGCTGGCACGTGCGATTCGCCGCGCTCGCGCAGGACTCAAAGATCCCGCTCGTCCGATCGGTTCGTTCATGTTCCTCGGCCCGACTGGCGTTGGAAAGACAGAACTTGCCAAAGCGCTGGCGCGGTTCATGTTCAATTCGGAGGATGCACTCGTCCGAATTGACATGAGCGAGTACATGGAAAAGTTCAGCGTCTCGCGCCTCATCGGCGCACCGCCAGGCTATGTCGGCTACGAGGAAGGCGGACAACTGACCGAGAAGGTCCGTCGTAAGCCATACAGCATTGTGCTGCTCGATGAAATCGAGAAAGCACATCCAGATGTGTTCAACATCCTGCTTCAGGTGTTCGACGATGGTATTCTGACTGATGGCTTAGGTCGGCGGGTGGATTTCAAGAACACCATCATCATCATGACGTCGAACGTCGGGGTTCGCGATCTCAAAGCCGGTGGAAAGATCGGCTTTGCTGCTGGCCCTGAAGCGGAAGACAAGTACGAAGCCATGAAGCAAACGATTGAGGAGGCAATGCGGCGGCTGTTCAATCCGGAATTCCTCAATCGAATAGATGACTACATCATCTTCCGTCCGCTCAAGAAAGAGCACATCTACCAGATCATTGAGCTGCAATTGGAACGGCTCTATAAGCGTCTGGCCCAGCAGAACATGACGCTCCACTTGAGCCAGCAGGCAAAAGATTTCCTTGCCGAGAAAGGCTACGATGAAAAGTATGGTGCGCGTCCGCTGCGGCGAGCACTCCAGCGGTACTTGGAAGATCCTCTTGCTGAGGAAGTGTTGCGTGGGACGTTCAAGGAAGGCGCTGCAATCGTTGCAGAACTCGATTCAAGTGGAAAAGCGTTGACCTTTACCGAAGCAAAAGCAGAAGAAGCTACCCCCGCAATGGCTGCAACGGATGAATAGTAAGCCGGCAGTGACCAAGAGTGATGAAAAAGGGGCGGCAGCAATGTCGCCCCTCATTGTTTTGCATTCCTGCCTGAAGGAAACCTCTCTTTACGAGGTGTGTTCGGCTAAGTAGCGCTCTCCTTGCTCACTGATGGCCCAGATGCCTCGCGGTGTATCGCCGCGGAGGAGGCCTTGGCGCACCATTGCCGAGCGAGCCAGGTAGAGCGACACCTTCCACCGGGGTTGATCGGAGGTTGCGGTGGTTTCGAAGTCACCCTGTTTGAGCTGGTCGCGCATGCGCTCTAAAACGCCCTCGACAACTGCCGCCGCATCGGCTTGGCCACCTTGCTCGGCGAGTGTTTGTAAAATCGGGAGAACAAACGCACGTTCAGGGGTGCGCAGTCCTGTGGGGGTTGGCCCCCGGCGTTTGATTGGTGCGGGTGCTGCCTCCGACGTGCTAGGCTCTGCAGGTGCTCCTGGAGTAGATGGCGTTGCAGCATTCGTGGTGACAGAAGCATTTGCTCGGGCTGCTTGTTTTGCTGCTTGTTTGGGCGTGGCTGATTTTTTCGCAGCAGTAGTACTTGGTTTTTTCGCAGAGGACTTCTTCGCTGGTGTTTTTAGCGTAGAAGGTTTTGCTTCTTTTTTTGCCGGTGCTGGAGTGGCTATGGTTGTTGGCTCAGAAGCAGGGATTGGAGCTGGTGGTGCAGGTGGAGATGCTTTCTCAGCACGGGCCAAGTCCAGCAGCTTCTGGGAAAGTTGGCGCATTTCCATGATGCGTTGGAAGTGCGCAAGCATGTTTTGGATCGCTGTATAATCGCCTGCATCAACAGCCTGGTTTAGGCGGTGTTGCGCAGCCCGAACTTCCGCCAGAATAATCTGCTGAATACCCGAAAGGCGCTGCGCAAGAGTAATCTTGGGTTTCGTTTTTGAAGGCATTGCGTTCCAGATGCAGTGTGTGAAACCAATTCAACCGCAAATATACAGCATTGTTGGCAAAGTTCTATACTCCCATTCGTTGGCAATCGCATCGGAAATCAATTTTCAGCAGATACAGCAGGCGTTCCAGAAGTAACCCCGAATGCAAATTTTTTTTCACAGCGTCTTGCATTTCGCGCATGCTGAGCGTATTTTTGCATTCGTAAGGAGTCCTAATACTCCAGTGATGTTTCACACTTATCGGAGGTGTGCGATGCGTCAGATTGTTGGATGGTCTCTGCTTGTTGCTGCAACTGCAGCATTAGTCGGATTTGCCGCTGGGAGCGGCTCAGCATCGGTGCCCTATCCTGAGGGCTATCGTTCGTGGACGCATGTCAAAACGCTCATTCTGCGTCCGGGACATCCGCTTTACGATGGGTTCGGTGGAATCCATCACATCTACGCCAACGACAAGGCACTCAAGGTGCTCAAGGCAGGGCACGGGAAGTTCCCCGATGGTTCAGTGCTCGTCTTCGATCTCTTCGAGGCGCCAGAGGCAGAGCACGCGATCAGCGAAGGTACCCGCAAAGTGACCGCAGTCATGGTCAAGAACGCGAAAAAGTACAAAGAAACCGGCGGCTGGGGGTTCCAGGCATTCAAAGGGGATAGCCGAGAGCCTGTTGTCAAGGACCCCGTCAAGGATTGCTACACTTGCCACACTGGGCAAGCCAACCGCGACTACGTGTTCAGCCAGTGGCGGCCGTAATCGTGGATGCATTCGCAGGGGCGGGCAGCGCATTTACCCGCCCCTGTTTATGTTTGCACGTGGTATGAGCGTAGAACGAACAAACGAACACCAGTTTATTGTCGCTATTGAACGGCTCAGTGCTGTCCTCCGCAGTCTGCAGTGGAATGCTGCTTATGCTGAGGGACTCTATCCCATACAGCTCCAAGTGTTGATGCTCTGTGCAGCTCGCCGCGGACAGGCCCTCACGCCGACCAGTCTTGCTGCTGAGCTCAACGTGACTGCTCCGACGATGAGCGATACGCTTGCAGCGCTGGAACGGAAAGGGTTTATCGAGCGCAAGCCGAATCCTGAGGACCGGCGTGGTGTCGTTGTGCTCCTTACACCGCACGGCGAGCGTGTACTGGAGCGCATTCGAGCCTGGGATACGCCGCTCCGCAACGCGCTCGAGCGCATGCCGCTTCCTCAGCGGGAGCTTGGGTACGAAGCACTGCTGCAGCTTCTAAAGCAGCTTTACCAGCTCGGCGTGATTACGATGCCACGCATGTGTCTTACCTGCCGCTGGCTCCGCTACGATGAGCGAAGTGTAACGACGCCGTACTTCTGCCAACTTCTCAACCTGGAGTTAGCCCCGCTCGATTTGCGCGTCGAGTGCCCCGAGCATGAACACGTGGAGTCTTAGTAGCGTAGGGCCATTGCAATATGCTGGCACTGCGTAATGGCACCGGGCAAGACAAATTCAACGCGACCGTGGTGAAGGAGCGTAGCTTCGATAATGTCGTCAACGATGTCGTCAATGATGCCAGGCTCGCTGGGGTCCTCCACGATGGTAAATGTTTTCCGTTCTTCATCCCATCGGCCAGCGACTGCATAGTCGCGTTCGACAATAAGAAGCGATGCGCGCCCTTGCCGCGAGTAGTGCCACATATCTGCCAGTGAGCAGGTGTAGTGTCCCGCCGAAATAGCTGCTCCAAGTTCTGCCAGCGCAGCCTGTGCGCGACGCTCGAAATATTGCTCGAGTGCGGGTTGGACTCGCTTGGCAATCTGGTGGACAGTTTCCCGCTCAACGCTTCCATCGAGCTCGGCGATGACTTCATAGTCACGTGAACGCACCTGTGCAAACAACGCGCGGTTGCGGACGACACCGATGACAACAACTGGCGCGTTGGGTTGACCAATGCTGGTGCAGAGTGCCTTATCCACGCTGCGGAAATACTTGCGGTACTGCTCATCGCGGTATTTCGATGGATCGATACCAAAACCCCCAGGTAGGGGATTGTCCGGGTCTCCCGAACGTGGACCATCGTACACCATCGGGAAGTATTCCGATTCCACCTCGAGGAGCTGATCGCCCCACCCTTCAAACAGCCGAGTGGTTTCAGTGCTCAGTGCAAGAACCCAGTACCGCAGGAGCTTCGATTGTGCAACAACAAGATCGCGTGTGGCAAATGTTTCATCAATGATAACGCGCTCACGGACAGATACCGGCAGATAGACTATGCGCTCGATTCCTCCTCCGAGAAAAATTACAAGCCCATCGAGCGTGTGTGCCCAGTCAATGCGCTCTGCAAGGGAGGCAAGTTGCAAGTCAATCTCGTGGACTTCACGCTTGTTGAGCTCGTTGCTTAATCGCTGGCGCGTCGCTCTGACAAGATCCTTGAAGCGAATAGGGTCCTGCTTGTTTTCTGGGAATGCGCGGTGCGTTGGCATTGCAATCGTAATCAATGGATACCCACGCACCGATTGAAGCGTGCGAAGCTCTTCTGGAGAAACAAAGCTGTGACGTTGCATGTTGGTGTGCATGTTTGTTGATACCATACCAACGAAGATACAGCAAAGCGTGCAATTGGCATTGTCTTTGCACCTCCACCCGGTATGGAACTGGAAACATGGATGTTCGCTCTTGGTGAACCGATTCCTTGCCAGTGGCGTGCGTGCGCTGAGCGTTTTCCCGCTGAGCGTGCGGATGTGTACTACGATCCCGCCTACTGTGCGACATGGCTGGGCTGGGAAGACGGAACTGCCGTTGCGCTCTACGCCAAGGACAGCGGGATAGATTTTCTCTACTGCTTTTTGCTTGGCGAAGTCCCTTACGCATGTGATCCTCATTGGCGCTACGACGCGCAGTCGTTCTACGGCTACGGCGGTATCATCACTTCAGCGCCTGCAGAAACACAGCAGCTCGAACGCTTCAACGCTGCCATTGACCGCTGGATGCAGGAGCAAGGCGTCGTTGCGGAATTTATCCGTGCCCATCCCCTACTCCACAGTACACCGAGCTGGGCACGCACTGCGGAGTACCGCTGCGTGCGGACGAACGTCTATGCACTGCCACCGCAGGCAGCGCTTAGTGCGCTCGATGCTGCCACACGGAGAAATGTCCGACGTGCAGAGCGAGGGGGTGTTCGAATTGAGTGTCTCTCGGCTCGAGAAGGTGCTCCGATTTTTTCAGCACTCTATGCGCGCACGGTAGATCGAATCGGGATGGATGCGTTCTACCGCTTCCCCCCGTCGTACTTCGAACGCTGCGCAGATTTCCTGCCTGATCGAGTCGAATACCGCGTAGCCCTCGCCAACGGGGAGCCGATCGCCGCACTCATGCTCCTGAAGAGCAAGTCAACGATTACGTATCACCTCGGTGCCTCCGATGAGCGGTGGTGGCACCTACGCCCCAATGATATGCTCTTTGCTTCACTGCTCGAAGATGCTGCTGCGCGGCAGATCGCTGCCGTGAGCCTCGGCGGTGGAACGACGACGGACCCAAGCGACTCGCTCTACCGCTACAAATCAAAGTTTGGGAATCTCCATCTACCCGCATTCGTCGGTTTTCGGCTCCACCATCGGCCGACCTACGAGAAACTGTGCGCGCAGTGGGAGCACGAACATCCCGACAACGCTGCCCGCTACGGGCGATATTTCCTCCGCTACAGGGTTGGCATGTTCGAGCAAAAGGTGGCGCCATGACCAAACGCTTCCTGCTGATCGGTCAGCGAGATAGTGTACTGGACGTGCTCGCGGCGCATCCGGCGGCCGATCTTGCTGGTTGCATTGCAATCATCGGTTCCCACTTGGAGCGTGCAGCGCGCGTGCGAGGATTGCCAACGATCTCGGTCAAGCGGGGCGAGAAAACTGCTGCGCTGGCCGCGATTGAATCAACAGCGTTCGACGTTCTCCTCTCTGTGGGGTGTCCGTGGAAACTCCCGATTGCGCGCTTGCGAGAGCGGATGCCGGATGCACTGTTCCTGAACGTGCATCCTTCGTGCTTGCCGCGCTTGCGAGGTGCACATCCGCTCAACGGTGCAATTCTGAACGACGAACCTCGGATTGGTGCGAGCGTTCATGTGATGGAGGAAGAGTTCGACACCGGTGCACTCATTGCGCAGCGGTGCATCGAGCGGACCGAGGAGTTGGATCTTGCGCTGCTCTATGCAGTTTCCAGATTGCTCGAAGCCGAAGCTATGCAACTGGCGCTGGAAACGTTGGTCGCCAGTGATTTTGCCTACCGCGGCATTCCCCAGCACGGCGAGCCAAGTTCCTATACGCGTCGCCCAGAGGACATGACGTGCGATGCGACAACAACTCCCAGCTCGGAGCTTCTCCGCCGAGTTCGGGCATTTGGCGTATCCACCCAAGGTTGCACTGTGCATCTTGCCGATCGCACCGTTGTCGCCTACGATGCACAGCGGATCACCCATCCCTACTTACACGAACGATTTCGGAATGCAGCGCCAGGGACGCTGCTGTTGCGTTGCGATCGCAACTGCCTTATTCGAACCCTCGATGGGGCGATCGTGTACCTGAAGTGTTAGCCAATAAGCCGGCAGACGAGTGCAACAAGAGCTGCTGCACCTACCCACGCAAGCGGTGTTCGGTACCAGCGACCGAGGATGACAGCAGCAGCGAGCAGTGTTCCCCAAATCACCACGTGCCCGGTGCTCAGCAATGCAGGAGCACTCGCAGCGTTGAGTCGTTCGAGAATGGCCGCTGCCCAGGGGAGGAATGGGATTGGGACAACCAAAGGAATGCAGTAAAACGACAGCGTCCCTCCAGCAACGATCGCCAGCGCAGCGGTTCGTTCTCGTGGTGGCATTGACACGATCTCTGACCGCCGCAGCAGGATGTACCATAGTAGCCCTGCAAGAGCAGCAGAGCCGCTGCTAATCGCAGGTCCGAGTAAAACTGCTGGATATGCAGCACCATACCCGATCAAAAATAGCCTGGCAGGCTCGATCGCGACATCCCAACCGAGAACGATGCGTCCGGCAAGGTACGGCAACCCAATATGCAGAAGCCCTACCAGGGGCGCTGTGATTGTCGCTTCCATTGCGACGGTGCTCCGATTGGCAAATTGAACAGCGGTGGCAGCAAGCCCCAGTACACCAAGAGCCGCAACCACCAGACGATGAGACTGGTGCTGGATGCCACCAGCAGTAGCTTTGAGTTCTTCGAGAACCAGCGGGGCTGCTGCCAGGAGCACTTGCCAGCCGACAAGCGACTGCGTCGTGTGGGAGGATTCCCAGAGCGCTGCGCCTGCCATGTAAACCAAACCGACGACAATCGTTGCGATGACAGCATCGTGTCCGATATCTGCCAAATCTGAACTCACACGGGAGCGCCAGAGCGTCGCTCCTCCGACGAGTGCAAGCAGCCCGCCGCATAGCAGCGTCCCTT
>BEHW01000077.1 GCA_002898675.1 bacterium HR20 | reverse complement strand
ACTGGCCTTGCGACCGTTGGTCTATACACGGGAAACGCACCTCGTGCAGCTTCGCATCGAAGAAACGCAAGCAACCTACGAGTGCATCCTCAAAGACGTCGCCTTCGATCCTGTGACCGATGCAATCACGCACGTTGACTTCTACGGCATCAGCGCCGACCGTGCATCGGAGTTCGAGGTCCCTGTTCAATTAGTTGGGACACCGATCGGCGTCCACGAACAAGGCGGGCTGCTCGAACAGCTAGTGCATAAATTGACCGTCGTCTGCAAACCCGCCGATCTCCCCGAGCATATCGAGGTAGATGTCTCCGGTCTGCGGATTGGTCAATCAGTGCATGTTGGCGATCTCTCGCTGCCGGGGATTACTTTCCGCATGGCTCCCGATGTGGCAATTGCGGCGGTGATTGCAAAGCGTATCTCCGAAGAAACGCCAACGGAAGCATCACCGACTGAACCAGAACTCGTCGCGCAAAAGGGCAAAAAGACCGAGGAGTAACCATCTGCTCGCTGCCCTGTGCATCGTGCAGAGTGCCGATATTTGCAGCGGCTCGGTTGAGCCTCATTACGCACTCTCACTTTTTGCCGCGAGCATATGGTACGATCGCTGTTCATAGGACTAGCGATTTTTCTCAGCTGTCGGTCTGTGCACCATCCGCCGCAGCTGGTTGCTCATCATGCCCCGCCGGTTCCACCCAAGATTGACCTGCGCATTGAGCGCCGTGGAATCTCGCTCGATGTGATGGTTGCAACCCTTCGCGATACCACGTCTCCGCAGCACCGCTTTGTGTTCGGGATAGATTCGATCGTTGCTCTGCTGCAATTGCGGGGCCGATCGAATTTCGATACCACGTTGTACCTTGCCCTTATCAACGGCACAACGGGCTTTCGGGAAAAACTCGACAGTATCAGCACGGAAGGGACAGCCTATTGGAGCAATCCACTCGGGCTGGCCATTGATACGCTCCAGTGCGTGATACGCTTCAGTACGCTCGCGCGGAAGCAGTACGAAGTACGGCTCGATACCGTGCTGTCCTTGCCAGTTGACTCGATGCCGCCCTTTATCACGGTGACGCCGTTTATTGATGCCCAGACGGACTCAAGTGTTACCTTCGCACTCCTTGCTCAACGCAATCGTGGCACGGGCGAGGATTACCACCCGACCAGTGAGCGCTTCCGGGTAGAGATTTTTGATGAACGCGGCAGCCTTCGCTTTGCCAGCAATGCTGGGATGAACTACCTGCAAGAGGTGAGTTCCGTCGAGCCACGGCGTCGTGGGGAACTCAAGCGGTACACCTTCGAGTGGCCAGGAACTGACAACGAGGGAGTTCCGCTTCCGCCCGGTCGCTACACAGCAGTTCTTTCGATTGTTGCCAAGCCGTATCCCTACACAGCACGTATAGCGTTCGACTGGAAGGGCAAAGCGCGATGACTGATGCAGACGCAATGCGGAGAGCACTGCACGTGGCACTCCGCGGAACAGGGAAAGTAAGCCCCAACCCGCGTGTCGGATGTGTCCTCGTTCGTGATGGACGCATCATCTCCGAGGGGTGGCACGATCACTACGGCGGCATCCATGCCGAAGTCCATGCACTTCGTCGAGCATCGGAAAGTCTCGAGGGTGCGACGATGGTCGTAACGCTCGAACCGTGTAACCACCACGGCAAGCAGCCGCCGTGTACCGATGCAATCCTTGCAACGAAGCAGCGGCCCGATGGCACGCTCGATCCGAGTCGCGGGATTCGGCGAGTCGTCGTTGGCATGCGTGATCCCAACCCTCAGGCCCAGGGTGGCATCGAGCGATTGCAACAAGCAGGGATCGAGGTTACTGTCGGTGTCCTCGAAGCGGAATGTCGGTGGATCAATCGCTTTTTCGTCAAGCACGTGACGACGGGCATGCCATACGTCATCGGCAAGGGCGCAATCTCGCTCGATGGCTTCATCGCCACACGTGAGGGGCAGTCGCAGTGGATCAGCGGAGAAGAAGCGCGACGCCGTGCCCATGCACTCCGGGCGGAAGTGGACGCAGTGCTTGTCGGACGTGCGACAGTCGAACGCGATAACCCGCACCTTGGGCCACGGCTTGTCCGGGGAAGGATGCCACGTCGGATTGTGCTCGATACAGGGCTTCGGCTTTCGATGAACTACCGCGTGCTGTGCGATGAGCACCGAATGCGGACGATCGTCGCGACCTCGCGCGAGCGTGCCGAATCTTCAGCAGCAGATGCACTTCGTAGGGAGGGCATCACGGTCGTCGGTGTTTCCGTAACGAGCGCGGGGCGTCTTGCGCTCGACGAACTATTTGTGACGATCGGCAAGGAACTGTCCATCACATCGGTCCTTGTCGAAGGGGGCGCGCAGGTTCTCTCGTGGTGCATCGAGCATGGACTGTTGGATGAGCTCCATCTCTTTGTGGCACCGATGATGCTGGGCCAAGGCATATCCTTCACTGCAGCGCTTTCGGCACAATCGCTGCAGTCAGCGCCGCGCTGGCAGTATCATGCACTCGGACGTGCGGGCGATGATACGCATCTTATCTTGCTGCCGCAACGTCCTTCGTAGTCGGCGATGAAGTGGCTTTTGGTCTTTGTGGCATGTGTAGTAGCTGCGGTTGCGCAGCAGCCGCGGGCGATTCTGGAGCAAGCACTCAGGCGGCTCGGAATGGAGTGGCGGGATCTTGTGCTCCCGAGCGACCTGGCTGGCAGTGATCGGCACCGGCTTGCCGCGGTTGAGGACGTATTTGCCGATCCGCTTGCAATGATTCGGCGCTGCGAGCAGCTCTCGCGCTATGCCGATGCACTCAAGAGCACTGCTGATCTGCACGTGTACGATAGTTTGGCTGCGCTCTGCGGGTATTCGAGCACTACGCCCCTGAGGCTCGATCAGCGAGCAAGCTGGGAGTTCTACCCTTCAATCGCGAGCGATTCTGCGCTTCTTCGATCGTCACTGGTCTATCAGAGCATCGTTCAGCAGTACCTTGCGCCAATCGCAGCATATCGCACTGCCACGCAGCAACTGCGGCGCTTCCTCCGGAGCAGCCAGCTTCTCTTTGCCAAGAGCGATTCCCTCTGGCTCCTGAGCGCTGAGGATGAAAAAGCCGACCCCTACCAACTCAAAGAAGCAGAACTCCGCGGGGATTCAATCGCACGGGAATACTTCGATGCAGCGCTTACGCCCGATCTCAGTAGCACCATCATCGGTGGCCTCCAGCTCTACACGTACTTGGTCGAACTGCTCCAGCGAACGCGCTCTGCACAGCAGCTTTTGCGGGATAGCATTCGCACGATTGTCTGGGACACTCCAATCGGACGATGTGCAATCGGCGGACCTGGCGATGACGTCTATCGCGGCGATTACGCATTCATCTTCGATGTCGGAGGCAATGATGCCTACTTCCTCGAATCCACAAAGGAGCGTGCCTTCGAGCGTGGCGCCCAGGTGATCATTGACCTAGGTGGTAACGATGTGTACGTTGGGGGTGACTATACGCTCGGTGCCGGTGTTGCAGGATGCGGAATCCTGCTCGATGTTGATGGCGACGATAGCTACCGCGCCGGGAACATCACGCTGGGGAGCGGCCTGTGGGGTGTTGGAATTTTGCACGACATGGCTGGCAGCGATTCCTACGTCGGAGGTGTCTTCAGCCAGGCTGCTGCTGCATTCGGCGTTGGAATCCTCTTCGACGATGGCGGCAATGATCACTACGCCGTCGCTGCTCACGGCCAAGCATTCGCTGGGACACGGGGTGTGGCGATCCTTGTGGACGCTCGAGGCAACGACCACTACACGACGGCGAGTCCGTTCCTCGATGTCCTCCGCTACGAGTCGCATTATCTGACGTTCACGCAAGGCGCAGCGCTCGGCTACCGGCCTCTTGCCAGCGGGGGCATTGCTCTGCTGAGCGATCGCGAGGGGAACGACATCTACACCACCGACATCTACGGGCAGGGAACAGCATACTGGTTCGGCCTTGGCATGCTCGACGATCGGAAAGGGGAGGATCGTTACGTCGCCTATCAGTATGCGCAAGGGGCAGGGATCCACTTTGCGCACGGCTTGCTCTGGGATCGCGAGGGCAACGACGTGTACCTTGCACGCGGTGTTTCGCAAGGCTGTGGGCATGACGTCGGAGTCGGGATGCTTTACGACGAAGCAGGCGATGATGCATACGTTGCCGAGTCACTCTCGCTCGGTGGCGGCAATGCCAACGCTGTTAGCATCTTTCTCGATCGAAGCGGCGATGATGCGTACGTTGCCCGTAGCGAAAGCAACACACGGGGCTTTTCTGATCTCCGGCGAGGTCTTCCAATGTTAGGAATTTTCGCTGATGCGAGTGGAAACGATCGCTATGCCTTCGTGCTTGCAAATCACACGGTGCAGATCAAATCAACCTTCGGCATTGCATGGGATGCCCAGCTCGATACTCTTCAGGGAGAGAGCAAAGCGACGACATCCAAGAGCACTCCGGATACGCTGCTGCCAGCCTCGCTCGATAGTTTGTTCGTGCTTGCGACGACGCCACTGCTCAAGTACCAGCCACTGGTTGCGCCTGCACGGACAGCGATTGTTCGCTACGGGAGCGCTGCGCTGGGATACCTTGCCCGCAAACTGGGGACACGCTTTCCACGCGAGCGTCTCGCACTGGAGGACATCATCCCGCGGCTCTATCGGAGTGATTCGCTGGCGGTAATGCGGCTGATTGCCGACTCCCTCCGTTCACCGAATACGACGACGGTTCTGTTCTGCTTGTGGGCGATCGGGAAGTGCCGCATCGCAGCACTGGCCGATTCCGCAGTAGCGCTGACACGACATCGCGATTGGCGTGTGCGTGCAGCGGCGGTGCAGCAAATTGGCGAAGGCAAGTTTGCCAGCGTCGCCCGCCGGATCGTTCGCTTGCTCGCCGATGAACATTCATGGGTACGTGCACGGACTGCTTATGCGCTCTCGGCGGCACTCGGCGGGGCGGCGCAGGAATACGTGCTGCGTGCGTTCCGCGACTCGGCGGCAATTGTTCGCACCAGTGCTATACTCGGTCTTCGCGAAAGCAACGATTGGAACCCCACCACGCTTGCACGACTGCTGCGCAGCGAGACAACCGAACGCGGAAAGATCGCCACTGTGCTGTGCGTTAGTATGCTCGATTCGGGTGCGGCCAACTTTTGGCAGCAGTGGTCGCAGTTGGAAAATGCCGTGCTCGAGCAATCGCCCGCAGTGCGCGCTGCATTTTACCGAACCGTTGCAGCGTCACCCCTTCGGTGTACACTCCTTGCGTACCTTGCGCGCGAGCCAGACGAAGAGCTTCGCGCCGAGCTACGCCGTAGCTTGGCAACATCCTCATGCCAGGACACTTCGCCGATGCCTCATCGCAGGAAAGGCCCGCGGACGCAGCGATGATTCGGCACTGGACAACACTGGCAGCACTCGTCCTGGAATTGCGACCGCAGCTCGAACGAGCGGTCGTAGTGGAATGTTACCGCACCTCCAGTGATGAGATTGGCGTCCACATCGAAACGCCGTATGGCTCGATGCAGCTGATGCATGCGATGAGTCGGCCGATTCAGAGTGTGTACGTTCAGCGGACGAATCCTCCGCAGAGGCGGCAGCGCATGTTCCCGCAGCTGGCACTTGCGCAAGTAGAGACAATTGCGATCGCAGATGCCAATCGCATTATTTCGCTGTTGCTCGGCCAGTGGGAGCTTGTTATTGTAGCGGTTCCTGGCGCTCGATCCAATTGCATTTTCCTTGAAAAAGCTTCTCGCGTACTTGTAGATGCTGCCAGGTTCGATCCTTCGATGCGCGTGGAGATGCAATGGGAGCCACCGCCTCCGCATTTGCCATGTCCATTGGAGTGCCCCAACGATTGGACGGTGCTGGAGGTTCTTCAGCGCAGTACGCTCTTGCTTGCACAGCCCTATGCCCAAGCCTGGTGCCGAACAAGGAACGAGCCTGGCGATACTCTGTGGGGGAAGCTTTCGGCAGAAGAGCGTCACCGCATCATTGCATCAGCACGAGCATTCCGAGACGAACTCATTGAGCGACCTCGACCAGTGATTGCGCGTTCGCCGACGGGTCAGGAACTGTTCCTCCTCGGTTGTGTCCCGGATGGGTGGCAGTGGCAGGATGTCGCCAACGTTGAGGAGGGTATCAGCCGACGAGTGCGGGCGTTGTACCATCAATGGGCACTCGATCGAGCCAAACATCAGCTCGAACGCCGCATTCAGAGTGAACTTGGGCGGATCGAGTCTGCAATCGAAGTGCTGGCAGGTGATCAGGAAGGAATCGAGGCTGCACCTGTCTTCGAGCAGTGGGGAAACCTGCTTGTTGTGTCTTGCGATCGCCATCGCCGCGGACTTACCAGCATCGAATGCGCCGACTGGGATGGCATGGTTTACCAGGTTCCCCTTGACCCCACGCTGACAGTGCTCGGCAATGCAGAGCGCTACTTTGCGAAGGCACGCAAGCTCCGGCGCGCTGCGATGATCGCCGAACAACGCCTGCCTTTGCTGCAGCAGCGTGCCGATACACTTCGCACTGCGCTTGATACGTTGGCATTGGCTCAAACAGTTGCACAGGTAGAATCACTTGCCAGGGAGCTGTTTCCCGCAGCCGAAGAACCGAGCGAACCTCGCGTGCCGGACCACCGCGCTGGACGATTCCGTCGCATTGCCTTGCCGCAGGGATATGTGCTGCTGCTCGGCAAGGACGCCCGAAGCAATGATGAGCTCACCTTCCAGATCGCAAAACCACACGATGTGTGGCTGCATGCACGCGGAGTCGAGGGTGCACACGGAATCATTCCACTCCCATCACGGCAGCTTCCGCCGCCATCGGTTATCGAACGGGCGGCAGCAATTGTCGCGTACTATTCCGCCGCGCGCGGATCGAGCTACGTACCGGTTTCGTGGACGCAGCGGAAATATCTTCGCAAGCCGAAAAAAAGCGGAGCAGGCGTGGTGGACCTGCTCCGTGAGTGGGTTGTGTTTGTCGAACCACGCAGCCCGTCATCCCATTCAGAAGCGGAACGCTAAGCCAATGCTTGCACTGAGCTTTTCTGCATGTTCCCAATTGGTGCCAATGCCGTGAGAATGCACCATTCCTTCCAAGAGGCATTGCACACTCAGGTGCGGCAGCACCTCCCAGCTCAGTCCTACTTCACCGCGACCGAGAACGCCGTACTGGCTGGTACCGAGCACAATTCCAGCCATCGGCCGAAGTGTACGGAACAGCCCTTCTTCTGCGCGTGGTGCATAGACCCGCATGCCGCCACCGACCCACCAGAGCAGTTGCCGTAGGGTGTACTGGGGTGTGCCATCTGCAGTGGTGGTGACTTCGTAGATCGGAAACTGCTCGTAGCCGCATTGTGCAAGGATGCTGACCGTCCGCTCACGGTACTCGGCTGCGATGAGCGTGTTGTTGAGTGGCGAGCTGCTCAGCGGCGAAAGCAATCGTTGCTGGCGAAGGACAAGCGGTGTTGTTTGCCGGATGCTCAGGATAAATTCTTCCTCTGGCTCCTCCACAGCGGGAGGCAGCGGCGGTGGTGCAGAGTGTTGTTCGAGCGTATGACCCAGTGGGACTGGCATTGGCTGCGGTGACGCAGGTGAAAAATCTACTGGCACTGCTGGTTTCGGCAGTGGCATTACGGCAACAGCGGTGAGCGCATCGTTGGGGGTAGGAGCAATGTCCTCATCCACGCTTGGTGTACCGAGTGCAATCGGTGATGTGCTCTTGGGTTGGGCTGTGGTGGTATGAGCAGTTTGTGTGTTCTGAGAAGTTGGGATCGCTTGTGTGGTGGTGTGCCGGACGGCTACAGCGTTTCCAGTTGCAGCGTGTTCCGACTGCATAGCCAGTTTGGTCGTGGAAGGAAGCGGTCCGCTGAGCCGACCGATGAAAAAGCCAATGACCGTTGCAGCTGCTGTCAGCGCAATGGTGCGGAGCGCTTTGGCGTGGAGCCATCCGCTTCGAGTGCGCGAAGCTGGCACCTGTGGTGTAGCAGCAGCTGCCAGGATGGATGCTGTCAGTGCAGGCGGTGGCTGAAGCGTTTGTGCATGGCGATGGGCTGCTGCATGGAGGACCACTGCTCGGTGAAGTTCCGCCTGGAGTTCCTCGCTTGCTGCCAGTGCGGCAAAGAATACGCTGCGCGTTTCTGCCGGTAGCTGACCGTCGAGGAAAAGATCAATCATGTCGCGATGCGAAAGCTGCTCCATCGGCGTCACTCGGGGTGTTCGACATGACGTTCTTCGAAGTACGGCTGAAGGATTTCGCGCAAGCGTTGCCTGCCGCGGCAGAGCCAATTCCGCACCGTTGTCACAGGAACGCCGAATGCGGATGCGATTTCCTCGTAGCTCATGTTGGCGTAGAGCTGCATGATGACCGCTTCGCGCCACTGTGCAGGGAGCAGGTGGAGTGCCATCTCGATGAGTTCGTTGATTTCATTGGCTTCGACCGTTTGATCGGGCCTGCCGTGGAAGTCCTCGACAAGCTCGGCATGTTCGTGTCGCTGGGCGAACATGTCCATACACGTTGTGCGTGCGATTGTCAGAAGGTAGGCGGGCAAGTTGGTCATTTCACGATCTGGGGAGATGCTGCTGAGAAACTTCAGGAAGGTGCTCTGGAATGCATCCTCGGCGTCTTGGGTGTTGAAGAGGATCTTGCGGCAGTACGCGTAGATGCGCTGTCCGTAGCGGCGGTAAATTTCTTCAAATGCACGCTCCCGATGCTCTGGCATCGAAAGGTAGTGGTAGAGCTCGCGGTCGCTCGAGAGCGTGTAGTTGACAGCCATTACCACATTCGTGCTGTGGGACCAAGCGTAGAAACGCAGCTTGAGCAGATTTTGATTCAGCGAATCTCGATTCCCCCGAAGACCACCGTTGCGCGGATGCGAAGCAGTGGTAGTTCCTCAGCTGTAGTAGAGGACATTGTTTTGTTGTCAATGCCACCGAAGATCGGCGCACCTTCGACGGCGACTGCCCACGTCGGTGGAACGCGGATTTTCACACCACCGAAGAATGCTTCCACATCCAGCGATGCTTCTGTTGCTGCCATGCGTGCTCTGCTCAAATCCAATTCGACACCGCCGAAAACCGCCTGGATCGAGCCACCGCGGAAGTGCTGCGAAGTGACAACATGCCCGGCACCACCGAAGAGGGCAACCACGTTGATGAGTTCGCTGTCGAGTGTCTGGTTGTTCCGAGCAAAAGCGATGGAAGCAGCGCGGCCCGTCGCATTATCCCGCAGCGGACGAGTGAGAATTCCAATGCCGAGAACGATCAGAAAGACGGGCACCGCCGCGACCCAAAAATCGAAGCCAGGGAAGATATTATCGGCAAGGAGCAGGCACCCGATCGCAATGACAACGAGCCCGCTTGCTAAGCTCTCTGGTTTGCGGAGGACAATGCGAATGCCAGCAGCAATCAAGAGCACGGGCCACCACTCGAGGACCCATCCAATCGAGGGAATGACGCCAAGCGTTTCGAGAAGCAGTACAATCCCAACGATGATGAGCGCGATGCCAGCCCAGCGTGTGCGATGCATTCCAGTGTGCAGTGGTGGACGATTCTCCTTGCGGCATACGCAGAGCGCTGCCAAATGTTACGGTGCAATTTCCGGGTGCGCAAGATACAACGTTTGCCAAGCACCAAAAACGTCGTTGACCGCAAGGAATGCACGCGCAATTCGATGGAGTGTCCACTGGCTTGGCTGGCCGGCGCGGAGTGCAGCGTCCAGTGCACCGCGGGGATTGCCGGCAATCAGTTCATGCTCAACCGAATCTGCATTCGAGCGAGGCTCGCGAAAACTTGGGTCGCGAGCAGGAAGCTCCAAGACAGAAGCTAACTGCCCAAGATCGTTGCCCGTCAGGATGGGAGACTGCCGAATCAGTTCCGGAAGCATGTCCAGGCCGATACCACACCGCTCGCCAGGCTGCGGAAGCTCGAAGCACACCTGGGGTGTGACACGTGCGTACCAGTGGTATCCCATCCGAGCGATGAGATCCATCTTGCGCGGATCAATTTTGCCGTCGGTCAGCACGGATTCTTTGACGTGGATGCGATAGACGCGGAGCAGCATAATGTTGCCGTTGCCGCCCTCTTCCCGGAAGAGCTCGATGTTCTGGATAAAGCGGCATTCCATCGCAAAAGGGGATTCCCCGACGTAGGGGACGTTGACAGTCTCTGCAGGGACTTTCGTAAACCCAGCTTTGACGAACTCATCTGTGCCGGCGGGGTATTCGGCTGCGGCAATGTTCATTTGATGGAGCATTCCGTAGGTGACGGCGCTGATGGTGCATTCGCCCGTTTCGAGAATGTTCCGCCAGGTGTCTTTGACTTTGCCCGAACGAACGCTCATCGCGGGCCCGATTGCAACGACTGGCGGCTTCGATGCAAACGCGTTGAAGAAGCTGAACGGCGCAAGGTTGATGTCGCCGTTGGCCGAGCGCGAGGCAACGAACGCTATCGGACGGGGGGCAACACCGCTGAGCAGAATACCGTGCATTTGTGGGTGCGGCACTGATGCGGGGTCGTACGTAATCATGGTGCA
>BEHW01000076.1 GCA_002898675.1 bacterium HR20 | reverse complement strand
TGGCGCGCCTATACGTTCGTCGCTACAACACTCCTCTACTGGCTGGGGGTCATTGCGTCAGCGGCAGAAGGGAGCTGGCTGATCACTGCCGCGATTGTACTTGCGCGTCTTGGTGCCGATGCTGTGCTCAACGTTCCGTCACTGGTGCGTCTGGATCGGCGTGATTTGGTCTGGTGGATTTTTCCAACCACGCTCGCATTTGGCTTCCTTGAGCTTTCGCTTCCCTTCCTTGCGCTTTCGCGCTCGATTCGGTGGAAAGATCAGGTGTTCGAGACTTCACCGTCATACACGATCGGTCTGGAAAAGGGAGCGTAAGTTTGCGCCGTTTTGTTGTGGGATTGACAATGAGTGCACTAACAACTTCCGCGCATCGCATCACACGCTACCACGTCCTGGTGTTCATTGGCTGCTGGCTTGGTGGAATGTTCGATGGCATGGACTCGACGCTCATGACCGTCGTGCTGCCCTCGGCAATCGGCGATCTTGTGCACTCGATGGCGCCAGAAGTCATTGGGCACTACGGCTCGCTGGTGGGATCGGCATTCCTGTTTGGATGGATGCTCGGCGGTGTCCTCATCGGCATGGTTGGGGACCGTCTGGGGCGGATCCGCTCGATGATCCTCTCCATCACGCTTTACGCAGTGTTCACGGGACTTTCGGGACTGAGCCAAACATGGTGGCACCTTGCGCTCTGCCGTTTCTTGACAGGACTCGGAATTGGGGGAGAACTTGTCAGTATCACAACCTTTCTGGCAGAGGTGTGGCCGGAGCGTTCGCGTGCGGTTGCAATTGGTGTCCTCATCACATCATACCAAGCAGGGGTACTTGTTGCTGGGACAATCGTCAAGTTCTTTCCCTTTTGGCGAACAGTGTTTTTCATCGGTGCGCTGCCGGCAATTCTCACTGTGTTACTGCGATTGACTTTGCGGGAAAGCGAACGTTGGATGGAGAGCAAGCAGCTGATGCGCGAAGACTATCGCTTGCTTGGAGAGCTTTTCGCACCGGAACACCGTCGCAATCTCGCCGTGGGTGCAATTGCATTCGGCGGCTTGCTCATCGGTTACTGGGCGTCACTGTCGTGGATCCCTGCGTGGATTCAAACGTTCTTTCCTCCAACCGAGGGCAGCACCCAGCGCGCACTGGCAACGATGTGGCAGGGATCAGCAGCAGTTGTTGGTTGCACTCTCGCCGGCTGGTTGGCAGATCGCATGGGACGGGTTCCGACGATTGTCATCAGCTACGCAGGATGCTTCTTGAGCTCAGCGATCCTGTTTATGACCAACGACCATTTCAGCGAAGCGATCTATGCCGAATCGGCAGCGCTGGGCTTTTTCATCGGCCTGGCGCAGGCGATCATGTACGTGTACCTGCCTGAGCTCTTTCCCACGCGAATTCGCGCAACGGCAGTCGGATTTTGCCTCAACGCTGGACGGCTCAGCACGGCAATCGCGGTGCTCTTTGTCGGGGTGATCGTTCGAGCGCTCGGTGGTTTTGCGCAGTCAGCGATGCTCTTTGCCTGTGCCTACCTGTTCGCAGTTGCTGCTGCGTGGTGGGCAACTGAAACCAAAGGCAAGCCGCTGCCTGCGTAGCCTGGCGCAGTGCCAGCGTAGCGGCAAGACCGGAAACCGACCGCTCACTAACCGCTAAAAGTTGACCGACTCACCGTAGGCTGTCGCCGCAGCTTCCATGACCGCTTCGCTGAGCGTCGGATGCGCGTGGATAGTCTTGATGAGCGAATGCGCTGTCGCATCGAGCGAACGGGCAACCCCAATCTCTGCAACAAGCTCGGTAACGTCAGGCCCGATCATGTGCGCACCGAGAATCTCGCCATATTTGGCATCAATGACCAGCTTGACGAACCCTTCGGTCTTCCCAATGCCCCACGCTTTGCCACTGGCTGTAAACGGAAATTTGCCAACCTTGACGTCGTAGCCAGCCTGGCGAGCTTTTTTCTCAGTCAGACCAATGCTTGCAATTTGTGGCTGGCAGTACGTACAGCCCGGAATATTGCCATAATCGAGCGGATGGACTTCAAGCCCTGCGATCGCCTCGACGCAGAGAATGCCTTCCGCGGATGCTTTATGCGCAAGCCACGGCGGACCTGCAATGTCCCCGATTGCATAGACCCCTTCGACGTTGGTTCGCATCAGCGAATCCACCTTGATCCAACCGCGCTCGACGGTAACGCCCAGCTCTTCGAGGCCAATGTTCTCGATGTTTCCCTGAACGCCTACGGCATTGAGCGCAACATCTGCTGTGAGCGTTTGCTGCTTGCCGTCCTTTCCTTCGACGACTACCTCGACACGATCGCCGACAGTTTTTGCACTGACAACTTTCGTGCTCGTCATGATGGTCATGCCCTGCTTTTTGAAGCTTCGTTCCAGCTCTTTGGCAATCTCTTCGTCTTCGTTTGGCACAAGTGTCGGCATCATTTCCACGATGGTGACCGCTGTGCCAAAGGCGTTGTAGAAGTAGGCGAACTCAACGCCAATTGCGCCGGAGCCGATGACCACCATCGAGCTTGGGATGCTATCGGCAAGCATTGCCTCGGTGCTCGTCCAGACGCGCTTGCGGTCAACCTCGATGCCAGGAATCACCCGTGTTCGCGCGCCTGTTGCAATGATGATGTGCTTGGCAGTAATGCGGTCGGTAACTGTACCTGCTTGGTCTCGAACTTCGACCGTATGGTTATCGAGCAGTTTGCCAGTGCCGCTGATGTGTTGCACCTTGTACTTTTTGAACAGGAACGCAACGCCGTTGTTCATTCGATCGGCGACGGCACGGCTCCGTGCAATGACCTTGGAGAAATCCACCTGTGCTTGGACGGCAAAGCCGTAATCGCCAGCATGGTCGAGGAATTGCTTGTACTCTGCACTCTTGAGCAATGCTTTCGATGGGATGCACCCCCAGTTGAGGCACACCCCGCCGAGACGGTCGCGCTCAATGCATATCGTCTTCATGCCGAGCTGGGCTGCTCGAATTGCAGCTACGTAGCCGCCTGGTCCAGCTCCAACCACCACAACATCGACAGTATGCGTATTCATTGGCAATGGTGAACTGTGATACTACAACGTGTCGAACACATTCCTCTGCTGCCTTAGCGACTCAACGCTGCAGTCACTTGGCGTGCTGCATCCTCGAACGACTCTGCAAGGAGGAAGTTCAACCCGCTTGCCCGCAGGATCTCCAGTGCTTCCTTGGCGTTCGTTCCTTCTAGACGGACGATGACCGGCACGGTGACCTTCACCTGCTCGAGCGCTTGCATGATGCCGTTCGCGACACGATCGCAGCGAACAATCCCACCGAAGATGTTGATGAGCACGGCGCGGACGTTCGGATCGCTCATCATGATGCGGAACCCGTTCGCGATTCGCTCGACGTTGGCGCCACCACCGACATCGAGGAAGTTGGCTGGTTTGCCGCCGGCCAGTTGAATCAAATCCATCGTCGCCATTGCAAGGCCTGCGCCATTGACCATGCAGCCGACGTTGCCGTCGAGCTTGATGTAGCTCAAGTTGTACTTGGCAGCCTCGCGCTCAAGCGGGTCTTCTTCGTCGGTATCAACCAAGTCCAAGTACTCTGGATGGCGGAAAAGTGCATTATCGTCGAAGTTGATTTTCGCATCGAGCGCAATGAAGCGATCATCGTCGGTCAACACGAGCGGGTTGATTTCAAGCAGCGAACAATCAAGCTCTTCGTAGGCACGGTAGAGCCGTTCGACGAAGGTGAGGAAACTGCGGAATGCTGCGCCCTCAAGCCCCAGCCCGAACGCGAGCCGGCGCAATAAAAACTGCTGACAACCAATCGTAGGATCAACGTGCACTTGAATGATCTTCTCCGGCTGCTCTTCCGCGACGCGCTCGATTTCGACACCTCCCTCACTGCTGACCATGATAACGTTCTGCGAGCGGCTTCGGTCCAGGAGGATTGAGCAGTAGTACTCCTTCTTGATCGCAGCGCCCTCCTCGATGAACAACCGCCGCACAATTTTCCCTTCCGGACCTGTTTGATGCGTAACGAGCCTGCCGCCGAGCATCTGCCGTGCTGCAAGGTACGCTTTGTGCGCAACGTTCCCGTATTCATCGGGTCGGATGACGACCACCCCGCGGAGCTGTTTGCCGAACAGCATTCGCGGTTGGTTGGTTTCGGGGTCGTAGATGATTCCTTTGCCACGCCCGCCAGCATGTATCTGCGCTTTGACGACAATGGTGCTACTCCCACGTGCTTCGAAGTGGTGATAGGCGACCACTCCAGCATCTTCCGCGGTGAAGACCGGCTTACCGTCGAGCAGAGGAACATCGAATTGGCGAAGAAGTTGCTTGGCTTGGTATTCGTGGATATTCATCGCAGCACGGTGCAAAGTGGAACGAAGCAGTGAAGTGTTTTTCCCCCGCAATTGCCGAACTTTGCAGAAAGCGGGGCGACAAACGGCTGCAAAACTACGGCGCAACGCTCTGCCTGTCTGCTCGACCAAGCTGAACCGACATCGGAACGACAATGCGGTACGTACTGCTCTACGGCTCCCTGACACTTGCGGCGATCGCGTGGCTGACGATTCGGCCTCTTCTGCAATCGGCGGCTCCAGAGCTGGGAAGCCCGCAGCGGCCAATTCAACTCATGCTCACCCCATCGGTTGAAAATCAAAAAGTCACCACGAGCGCCGATTCGCTTGTAGCATACTTGCATCGTGCCACTGGGCTATGGTTTACTGCCGCAGTGCCAACAAGCTACATCGTGGTCGTCGAGTCCTTTGGCAGCGGCGGTGTGGACGTTGCCATTACGAACACCTTCAGCTACATTCTCGCACACGAGAAGTACGGCGCAGAAGCAGCACTCATGGTCGTCCGCCGCGGAGGAGAAACTCACTACCGTGGGCAAATCATCGCACACGTAGCAAGTGGCATCCGCACGATCGAGGACCTTGCCGGAAAACGCTTTGCCTTCGTTGATGCAGCATCAACGTCTGGATACATCCTCCCGAAAGCATTACTTGAGCGTCATGGCATTCGGCTCGGTCAGGTTCTCTTTGCAGGCAAGCACGACAACGTCGTCACGATGGTCTATCAGCGGCAAGTTGATGCAGGAGCGACGTACTACTCCCCACCCGATCCTTCGACCGGCGAAGTGCTCGATGCACGCGCACGGGTGCGGACGCAGTTCCCCGACGTCCTCGAGAAAGTGCGGATTGTTGCATTGACCGATCCAATTCCCAACGACCCAATCGTCTTTCGGCGCGGGTTTCCAGCATCCTTGCGCGAACGAATCGTGCGTGCGCTGCTCGATTTCCAGCGCACACCGACGGGCCGGCGCATTCTCTACGATGCCTACAGCGTCGAAGGGCTTGCTCCTGCCAGTGACCGTGACTACGACACGCTACGAACGATCATCCGTAATTTCGGCGGGGATCTTGAGGCGCTCCTCCGTCGGCGATAGGTCCACTAACCGGAGCTGGTGATGTATCATCTGACCCACCTGACCATCTCGGAATTAGAGCAACTCTTGCGCGATAGGGTAGATCCGGTCGAGCTCAACAAAATCATCAGCGCCTATGAAATGGCTGAAAGTGTGCATGCGGGTCAACAGCGGCGTGATGGCTCGCCATACTTTTTCCACTGCTCGCGCGTGTGCAAAATCTTGATTGCTGAGCTTGGTATCACCGATTCCGATGTGCTCTGTGCCGCGCTTCTCCACGATGTGCTCGAAGACTCTGACGAAATCACGCGCGAGATCATCGCCTACAACTTCGGTGAATACTGCGCCTACATCGTCGAGACGCTCACAAAAGACCTCGAGCGGCAGGAGATTGATCACGATGCGGTTGATCTCGAACACGTCGAGCGGCTCAAGCATGCCAGCGATGACTGTCTGATCATTCGCCTTGCAGCACGGCTGGATAACTTTCGCTGCCTGGAATTCGACCTCAAGCGAAATCCGCTCCGCTACATCAACGAAACCATGGAGCGCTACGTCCCCCTTGCAGAAGCTCGCCCCAATCCGCATCTGCACTACCTTGTCGCTGAACTTCGCAAAGAGCAAAACAAATTCCTTGGCTGACGCTGCTGGTATTTTTGCGTAACCCACACATAAACGCCGCACAATGACGGTACCTACGCCCCCGCTTGCTTCGCTGGAAGCAGTGGCGATTGACGCAGCCAGACGTGCTGGTCAGCTTCTGCGAACAAACTTTGCCAAAACCAAAGAACTCCGCTTCAAAGAGGGCATCCACAACATCGTAACAGACTCCGACATTGCCTCTGAGCAGCTCATCGTCGAAACGATCCGCGGCACATTCCCCACACATACAATTCTAACCGAAGAAGCTGGCTTGCTCGACACTACAAGCCAGGTGCGGTGGATCGTTGACCCACTCGACGGCACCGTCAACTTCGCCCACGGCATTCCGATCTTTTCCGTGAGCATCGCGGTTGAAGTTGCTGGAGAAGTAACGCTTGGCATCGTTTACCATCCATTGCTCGATGAGCTTTTTATCGCCCGCCGTGGGAGGGGTGCTACGCTCAACGGTACACCAATCACCGTTTCGACGTGCGCCCGACTTGCTGATGCATTCTTGGTGACCGGCTTTCCCTACAACATCGCGTCCTATCCCGAGTATCGGGATTGGCATTTTCCTGAGCTTGTTCGTCGTGGAATTCCGATTCGGCGGCTCGGCTCTGCGGCACTCGACCTGGCGTACCTTGCTGCCGGGCGCTTCGATGGCTTTTGGGAAGTAGGTCTTCAACCGTGGGATATTGCTGCCGGTGTCCTTCTGGTGCAAGAAGCGGGCGGATGCGTCACTGATTACAATGGCAACCCACATACGCTCACGACACGAACGATCGTTGCAACCAACGGCGCACTCCACCGCGAGCTCGTCGAATTCCTGCACAGTCGCAATGAAGCTTGAGCTTGCTGTAATGTCGGGCGCGGGAAATCTTTTCGTTGTCGCTTCGACTGCGGCACTTCCACCGGCGAATGCTGCACGGTATTCACCGCAGCTTTGCCAAGCAGCACGCTCGCTCGTTGGGCGCGATGCCGAGGGTGTACTCCTTGTCGAGCCCCGCGGTGGAGAGAGCCTCCACGTACACTTTTTCAATCCTGATGGTACGAGTGGGATGATGTGTGGCAACGGCGCTCGCTGTGCTGCTGCATTTGCTGCTCGCCATGGCTGGTTCCATACCGCCGCTGCGCTTGCACTTGCCGGAGAGCATTACCGCGTATCAATTGCCGATGATGGCACTATTGCAGTGGAGTTTCCTCCCCCGCGGAGGATCGTTGAGCATGCTCGGCTTGAGCTTGACGGAACATCGCTGGACTACGTATACGTGGATGTAGGCTCCGACCACGTCGTCATCGAGGAGCATGTGCTCAGCACATACAGTGAAGCATCCACACAGGCAGTGGACTTTGCGCAGCTTGCTCCGCGTGTGCGGGCACACAGCGCGTTCCCTCAAGGAGCAAACGTCAACCTCTATCGCGCCGAGCACGGCGTGCTGCATCTGGTAACTTACGAGCGCGGTGTCGAGCGCATCACTGGTGCATGCGGGACAGGTGCGCTTGCAACGGCGGTCATTGCGTGGCTGCGGAATCAATGCACCAGTGAGACAATCACAGTTATTCCACCGAGTGGCGAGCGGCTGACGGTGACGATCTACTCCGAGCAACGGAGGATCAACAAACTCACATTGAGCGGTCCTGCACAACTGCTCGGTACAGTCGCAGTGGAACTTCCTCCCAGCGCATAAGCGATGCAGACTCCCGATTGGCTTGCACTTGCTCAGCAACAGGCTGCCTGGCTGTGCGAACACCGTCGGTACCTGCACCAGCATCCTGAGCTATCATTCCAAGAGAACAACACAAGCCGATACATTGCCTCAGTTCTCGAGCAGCTTGGGCTCAAGCCGCGCATCGTTGCTGACACAGGCGTAGTCGTCAGCATCGGGCGTGGCCAGCGATGTGTCGCACTGCGCGCTGATATTGACGCGCTGCCGATCGTCGAGCAAACGGGATTGCCCTTTGCTTCAGTCAATCCAGGCATCATGCACGCCTGCGGGCATGACTGCCACACAGCGATGCTCCTCGGCGCTGCAGCGCTGCTGCACCAACACCGCGACTTGTTAGGTGGTCGCGTGCTCCTTATCTTCCAGCCTGGTGAGGAGAAATCTCCCGGTGGAGCTTCTCTCCTCATCAAGGAAGGGGTATTCGACGACTGTCCGCCAGAGGCAATCTTTGGCCAGCACTTGTACCCGGACGCACCTACTGGAACGGTAGAAATTGCATCAGGCCCAATCATGGCAAGTGCCGATGAGCTGTACTGGCACTTGCGTGGCAAAGGAACTCACGCTGCACAGCCACAGAATGGCTCCAATCCTATCCGTGCTGCCGCAGAGCTTGTCGTGCATTTGGAAAGTATCGTCCAACACTACCGCAATCCGCTGCAGCCTGGGTTACTCGCAGTTACCTCCATCGTGGGAGGAACAGCAACGAACATTGTCCCAGATCGAGTGGAACTCAAAGGCACACTCCGCAGTTTCGACGAGCAGTGGCGACGTCAGATGTGGAACCGGATCACCGCGCACAGCAAGACACTCTGCAGCCTCCACGACGTCGAATGCACTGTCGAAATCGCCGAAGGATATCCAGCGCTGGTCAACGATGCAGTAGCAACCGAGCACGTTCGTTCGGTTGCCCATGCGCTCATCGGCGAAGCCAACGTTCGCACTTTCGAGCCGAAGCTCTGGGCTGAAGATTTTGCCTTCTACGCAGAGCGAATCCCCGCTGCATTTTGGATGCTCGGCTGCCGTCCACCGCACCTATCAACAATGCCAGGCTTGCACTCTCCTCAGTTCTCCCCCGACGAAGATGCTCTCCCAGTTGGATGCGCGATGCTCTCCGCAGTGGCAGCCGCCTGGCTTGCGCGTTAGCCGTACTGCGGTTTTGGAGAGCGCAGTGTCAGCACAGTAATTTCCGGCGGAATACCGATACGAATTGGTGGGCCGACTGTACCCAACCCACGGTTGACGTAGAGGTACTGCTCGCCATCGCGGTAGAGTCCTGCCCATTGCTTGTAGACAACCTGCGCCACACTCAGTTCGACGCCGAGGAAGTGGATACCGACTTGCCCGCCGTGCGTATGGCCGCTGAGCATCAAGTCAATCGGCGCACGGCCTCGAACTTGCTTATCCCAGAATGTCGGATCATGCGCTAAAAGAATCGTCGTCGCGCCAGGTTCAACCCCGACCAACGCCGCAGGCAAATCCGCGAAGTTCTGTCCAAGCCCAGTGTTGTCGGTACCGATAAGGTAGATCGTCTCACCGCTGACCCGCAGCGGAACGTTGGAATTGACAAGCAGCGTGATCCCGGAGTTCGAAATCATCGAGCGCAGCAGCGAATGGTTCGCCGGTGAGCAGTAGTGGTCATGGTTCCCAAGCGATGCAAAAACGCCGATGTCAGCACGCAGCCGCACAAGATCAGCGCGAATGAGTTCGAGCTCTTTCGGATCGAAGTTGACAAAATCGCCCGTAATGACGAGCACGTCGGGCTTGAGTTGCTCGACGATCGCGCGTGTGCGGCGAAATGGCTCTGGGCTTCGCCAAGAGCCAGCATGGATGTCGCTCAGCTGGACAATCCGAATACCATCGAACGCTCGTGGGAGTCCACGGAGGGTGATTTCCTCCTCGTAGATTGTCAGGTCATCGGTGTCGAAAAACCCTTTCCCAACAATGCCGAATGGCACAACCGCGCTACTCCATGCAATCGTCTCGAGCGCATGGCGGCGCAGTGGATCGGGAGTATGAGCCTGCTGGGGTCTCCGCTGTGTAAACCACCGACGAATCACGTGGACCAACCGTCGTAACATTTTGACTGCGCTCGCGACAATGACACCAATTGCGATCGGAATTTTCGGCAAGTACCACAGCGTCGAAGCAGCAAAGAGCAGGAACATTCCCTCCTCCAGGCGGTTGATACTTGTCCGCTGGTACGACACATACGGCGACACCACAAGGAAGATCAGCGCAACGATCCATGGCACACGCGCGAGCCAGCGATTCCACCCACGCCGACGGACAAAGCGCTGCCATGCAAGCAGAACGATCACATCAAGCGCAAACAGAACAATCGCCGAGGTCAGCACAAACCACAACCAGCGTTTGGCGTCCATCGCTGCTGAGCTAGTAGCTACGTGCTTCTTACGACGCAGAACCGCAAGGAGCCATTGTAGCGTTGAACGAATGGGAAAAATGCTCGGCAGTGTTACTCGTCAGCAGCTCCAGCATTCTCCCTGCGGAATGTCCTATGCACACAAGCAGTGCCCTTTTCGTTGCTGCTAGCACAATTGTCGCAGCAGTTGCATTCTTCGATCGCCCACCATCGGAGTCATCAGCCATGAAGCCTGAGTACACAGTTCACTTGACCCCATGGGAATACCGCGTCCTTGTGGAAAAGGCAACTGATCCCCCAGGACCAGGCGGCTACACAAATCACTTCGCCGAGGGAACCTACCACTGCCGAGCATGTGGCGCTCCACTCTATCGGAGCAGCGCGAAATTTCACTCTGGGTGTGGCTGG
>BEHW01000075.1 GCA_002898675.1 bacterium HR20 | reverse complement strand
GCTCGAGCAGACGATACACCGTCGGGGCAAATCGCTCGTCGCTGCCTTCAATGATTGCGCGCGTTTGCTCCATTCGGCGTCGCACGACAGGATCGAGCGTCGAGCAGCCTTCGAAGATGCAACATGCAATGACAAGCATGCTCACCCATCGCACGAGGCTACCGCGTGCTGCCATTTGCAATCGGCGTTTCGATGGTAATCTGCACCGTGCGGCAATACGAGCGACCTTCAGGGGTGCTATTGTCGTAGAGCAGCTCATCACTCCCTTTGGGAAGGATGGTAGCATCGGCAAGACCGAGTGCACGCTGAACCTCGATGCAACGGCGCCGCGCAAGCTCCCGGTTGTAGTCGGGATCACCGCTGCGGTCGGCGTAGCCCGCAATGACGACCTTCGATCTCGGTTCGATGCGGGATTTGATCTCGCCGAGGAGCTGCCGATGGATCGGCGTCAGCTCTGCTTTGTTGAAGTCAAAGACAATCAGCGAGAGGCGGTCAATGCGTTTATCGTCGCGTTGCTCGAAGCGCTTTTGGCGGACGGTCAACTGTTGCACATCGAGTGCAAGCGATTTATCGAGCGTCTGCCCAGTGCGATCGCGGACAGTGTAGGTGACCTCAATGGGACGGTCGAGCTTGGGATACGGCGGCTCTGCAACATTCCAGCGATATGGCTCGAGCGTTGCGGAATCTCCGCGCAGTGACCGAAGCGGCTTGCCATCCTGTTCGATTGTCGCTTGCCATTGCGCAATTCCTGCCTCCGACTGCACCTGGGGCACTAGTTCAACAAGTGGTGGATTCGATGTGACGCTCACCGTTGCGATCGTGACGGGCCGCAAAATCTCGGGCACGTTCGATAGGATTTCTACGCGGCGATTTTCCTCCTGCCCTTCCGGAGTGGCATTGTTCGAGGGAGATGCTGGCAAGTTCCGTGCACGAATCGCGATGCGGCTTTGCTCGATTCCCCAAACACGAGTCAGATAGTTGCGCACTGCTTCCGCTCGTGCTTGAGAGAGCGCCAGATTACCTGCTTCGATGCCGACGGCGCTGTTGGTCCCAACGAGCGTCAGCTTCGCCGCAGGGTTGCGTCGCATCCGGCTGCCAACGATGTTGAGCAGATGCCGATAGATCTCGAGCGTTGCCGGGGGAAGGCGCTTTTCGTCGAACGTCGCAGTATCAGGGGGTTCAAGGAGCACAAGTCTGGAAAGCTCCAGCATCGAGCTTCCCTCAGGGAAAAACACGTAAGGCAGCAATGGGAAGCTTTCTTCGACTTCGGTTTCTTCGATGACCACGCGCTCGATACTGTCGAGCGGTGTTCCATCAGCACGCAATGGGCGTGCTGTGACATCGAGTGCAAGCAGTGCCGGACGTGGCGTGCGGCGCTGGTAGCGTTCGGTGATCGTTGTCGTCGAATAGATTACTGGCTGCTCGCCGATGCGTTCTTGGCGGCGATCGGTTTTCTCTTGTCGCTCCAGGAGAGCGATTTCTTCCCGTTCCAAACCGACGAGTGCGATCGTGCTAGTGTCGCGGACGTACACCGTATCGAACAAATAGCGTGGCGGGGGTGGCGGGTAGAGTGCGTATCGTAAGCTCGCTCCGATCGCAATCGGCGAAATCTGCCAAGACACATCGCGGGTGACAGGAACGAGTGAATAGTAGTAGCGAAGCTCCGGTGTCAGCGTCAGCTCTGGTGTCAATGGGAAGTCTACCCCTGCCGAGAGACTCAAGTGAAACTGCCCGCGGTAGAGATTGCCGACTGCCCCATCGGTACGATTCCGCTGCCTCGAGGAATCAGGCAAATAGAACACATAGTCCGGCTGCGTGAGCGTTTCGACTTGTTCGAACCGATTGCCGATGATATACGAAAGCCGCACTCCAAACCCCAGCCGTACTCGGTGGAACAGCAGTGCTCCGATCGAAGGCTCTGCAACGAGCGCAGGGAAGGAGGTGAAAAGCTCGTGCATTGCTTCCACAGGTGTTGTTTGGTTACTGCCACCAATGTCAGCCGTATTGCCGATGGTTTCGTTGCGAAAAAGTCGCCCGCTCAGCGGTGCGTATCCCACGCGGAATTCAATGGCAAGCGGATCACTCAGCGGATAGGTCGCCAGCAGCCCAAGACTACCAACTCCGCCAGTCCCCGTCGTGTAGTTTGGTCCGCATCGGAATGCATTCGGCAGCGATTGGAAATCTGCAGACTGGATGTTGTTTTGATAGGCTGCCCACCCACCAACATAGATCCACGGCCAACGCTCCTGCGCAACAAGGTGGATGACCGCTATGACTGCAAGACACAACGTCCTCCACAGCAGAGGAACTTTCATGCGCTCGTTCAATCGTGTGAGTGGTAGCACTTCGTGGGGCAAATATACCAGTTCCTCTCTGGCAGAGCAGCCCGAGCCAATTGGAGATGCAACGAGTGGACACCGCGTGCGGAAGCTCGCTCCTACTTAACCACGACAAACGATGTCCGATAGCTTCCAATGGGAGTTTCGACCGTCAAGAGTGCAACACCGCTTGGGGCACGATCGAGCGGAATCTGCACTCGTTCTTGCATGCCAGCATTGAGCGTAATGGTGCGACGCTCAAGGAGTACGCCACCAGTAGATCGAAGCTCGAGCGTGTAGGAACCTTCGATGGGGTTTTCGATCGCAACAGTTACATACTCTGATGCGGGGTTGGGTTGCAGACGAAGTCTGAGCGCGCCTCCGAGCACAATATCTCGCGCGAAGCAGTACGGATCGAGTGACAGGAGACCGTTGACAGTTCGCACTACAGGGGGCTTGAGTACATCGCGAACTGCAATCGTCGCAATACGGACCGAATCGCGCAGCAGACGTGAGGCTAAGCCTCTCCCTTCGATTGTACCCAGAAGGTATGGCTCGGTCGTTCGGAGTGTCACGCCTTCGCGGACGATGCGGATGGTGTACCATTCATCGCCGCCAATGCTCGACTCAAGGAGCCTACCATGAGAAATACCCGTAAAATCGAACAGGCGGGCATTGATGCGGACAGCGTACTCAACCGTTGCATCAACGATCGAGTCCTGCTCACTGATAAGCTGCAGCGTGATCGGGATGCCGAGTGGCTGTCCAATTCCTCCGTGTGTATCCCCTGCTTTCGCGATGGTGGTGATGCGCTTATCGTAGGACGATAGCTGCACCGGTTGAATGTAGGTCCACGGACACGGCAGGAGCACTTCGAGCTCGACCCGCACGACTGTCGTATCTGGCACTTTCGGTGTGTACTTGAGCTTGATATCGAGCCGCTCCCCGACCTGGAGCACTTGGCCGTTGATGCTTGCAACTTGGCGCCCGCTGATAAAAAGCCCTGCTATGCGAAGGTCAGGGTAAGGCGGCGTGATGCGGATTGCGCTCAGCGTTAGCGGTTCATCATCAGTGTTGACAAAGTAGATCGTCTGCTCTGGGTAGTCGAGCAAAGTTTCGCGATTGAGAAACTGTGCGTCACCCCCACCACTCATCGAAACTGGATTGAAGACCGTCGTAAATGGCGGCGAACTTCCCTGACAATCAATGCTATCGAAGACGGCCACCGTGTACGTTCCAGGTTGGCTGACGGTAATCGTTGGCGTCGTTGCACCGGTGCTCCACTGGTAGCGTGCAAACCCAGGTGTCGCACGCAGCTCAATGGTTGTTCCTGCACAGAATTTGGTCGGTCCGGTGATTGTGGGCTGTGGGGTTGTATTTGCACGGATAATCTGTGGTGGAGAGGTATTGATGCAACCGTTCGAGTCGGTCACTGTCACGGTGTAGGCGCCAGCCTGTTGGTCGCTGATCGTAATCCGTCGCGAGCGTGCACCGTTCGACCAGACGTAGTCGGTGAACCCATCACCTGCATCGAGTGTGGTGGTCTCACCAGGACAGAGGTGGGAGCGCCCTTCGACTGTAATGCGAGGCTCCGGTAGTGGATGTACAAGGACCGTTGCATCGGCGTAATAGTCACATCCCTTTTGGCGATCGTGGACGCGCAACGAGACCGTCGAACGCCCACTGGAATCCCACCGGATGCGCACCACATTGGAAAGCGGATCGCCGACGATGACACCACCGGCACCTTCGATCTGCCAGAGGTATTCGTAAAAGCGGTTGTACGCCGTACCGAAGACGATAGTTTTGCCTTGGCAGATCTCGGGCGGCAAGGCAAAGCTTGCAATCGGAGGCTCGGTGACCGTTACACGCACCGTCGCACGCTGAACGCACCCTTGCGCATCCCGGACAAGAAGGCGGTACAGCCGCGTTGCCGGTGGCACAATGCGCTGCACAGCTGCATGGCGATCAAGCGTATCGCTCGCTGCCCGACCTTGTTCATCGAACACTTCCCACTCAAACTGGTACGGTGGGACTCCGCCGCTGACCATCGCCGAATCGCCAAGCTGGATTTCCTTCCCGAAGCAAATCGAAGTATCGCGGAGTTGCAGTGTCATTGCAGGCTTGACTAGCACGAGAATGCTATCGGTCCGCGTGCAGCCCTTTGCATCGGTGACAGTGCAATAGTAGCGCGTCGTCGAACTGGGAAACACCGTTGGATTGGGAATATCCGGCGAGCTAATCCCGGTCGGCGGTGACCATACAACGCGGTACGGCGGTGAGCCGCCCTGTGCAAGTGGATTTGCCCCCACCTGCACTGGCTCACCCGGGCAGATTTGGAATGATCGCTGTGCCAGTGCAAGAGTAATTGGCTGGGTCACTGTGATGGATGCAGTATCGAGTGCAACGCATCCACGAGCATCGGTGACCCGAAGGATCACCGAACGCTGCTGGACGCGATCTGCTGGGAACGTCGGATTCGACGAGGTGGAATTCTGCGCAGATGGCGGCAGCCCAATCCACTCGAACACATACGGTGGCTCACCGCCGTATGCAGTCGGCGCTCCGCCGAGGACGACATCCTTCCCCACACACACCTCGATAGTGCCACCAGCCGTAATCCGTGGTGGGATGAACATGATCAGAACAACCGTGTCGCGCCCAACTGCGCCGTCGGCATCGGTGACGGTGAGAACGTAGCGTTGATTCGATCGGAGCGCGGTCAAGATCGGATTGGGGGAACTTGGATCGCTCAATCCCAGCGGTGGGTCCCACTGGTAGCGGTATGGTGCGCGTCCGCCGAGTGCTGTCGGCGAGCCGCCAAGTTGCGCTGTCTGTCCTTGACACAGCTGAAGGGTATCCTTCCCGGCATCAACAATGATCTGCGCGTGCAGCGCTTGGGAAAGCAGCAGCACGCACAGTGCGGCAAGAAATGTCCGCATAGCGTGCCCGGGAATGGTGTGCAAACGTTTGTCGCTTGAGGGCAGCATAAATTGTGCCAAGCTCCGGCATCCAACGACCAGCGCACACTCGACGCACAAACATACGCAAGCAACGTTGCGCTGGATTCTCCGCGACCAGTAGCACAAGACGTATGCTGCCCTTGCCCAATATCGGCAACATCGAGCAGAACTGGACTTATGGATCAGGACTCCCGAACAGAGCGACGATCACTTTCGCACGATAATCGAAAATTCGCTCAAGCTGCCGCTTGATCCAAATGCGGTGGGCAATTTTCCCCAGCGGTCCAAAGGGCAAAAGGTAGAGCACTTCGTCTTCGATGATCGTTGCATGCTCATCAATCGGCGAAAAGCGATGCGTGTGATGCCAGAATGCATAAGGCCCGCGCAGCTGCACATCAACGAACATGTGCGGCGGCTCGTAGCGAGCAATGTACGTTGTCCAGCGAAATGGAATACCCGCAAGCCGCACGCGGTAATCAATAAGCGCGCCCCGCTCCATCGGAATTGGGGACGGCGTCAAAATTTCAAAGCCAAGCTCCGGTGGCGTGATGCGCTCGAGATTTTCCGGACGCTCGAAAAACGCAAAAACCTCTTCCAACGGCTGGCGGACAATCTGGCGACGGTAGAGACGTTCCATCAGGCAACAGCAGGCTACGTGTTCCACCCCCGCGGAACCTCAAGCACTGCCCACAAAGTTCCGCTCAAGGCTCGGTAAAGCTCTACTTGCGAACCTGTTCGATAAGCTCGATCGCTTCCGGCAGCGTCAGCTCTCCCTCATGGACAATACGCTGAGCGCCTCGCTCGATGATCGTCATTGGTATCGCACCGGACCACGCCGGGGAAATTGCGTCAATCTGCTCGGTACGCAAGCGCTCCACAAGGTGGAAGACATGCACAGCACCAAATCCCCGTCGCTGCCAAAAGGCACGCAACCGCATACTATCAGCAGGAGCATCGAGGCTGACCAACTCGATGGTAATCTCGGGCATTCGCCGGGCGAGCGTATCGAAGATTGGCAGCTCTTCGATGCAGGGCTTGCACCAGGTGGCCCAGAAGTTCCGCACGTACACCCGCGTGCTGTCACTTCGCGCTGCAAGCAACTCCGCGATGGTGATCGGCTGAATCTCCTGGGCAACAACTGGTACCACTCCCAGTGCAACAAGCGCAGCCACCTTGATCATGTGCCAAAGCGGTAGTGGAATGTTGTTCGCAGAACGCCGCGGGAGTCGAAACGTTCCTTGAAGGCAATCAAGCTCAGGGACGGAGTCATTGGATCTGGGGATTTGGTGTCCTGCGATACTCCAATGTCCACCCAACGATAGCCTTCTGCATACCCGCGTCGGACGATTTCGTACATGAGGAGGTAAACCGGACGGTAGTGCTCGTACTGATAGCGCAACATGTTGTAGAAGCAGAGCACGACACGCTCGTTTGTCAAAAAAAGAAGCGAGCCAGCAATCGGAATGTCCTGCGCATAGACCATGAGCAGTCGCAGATGCTCTGGCACAAGCTGACGCAAGCGCTCCAGGTCGTCGAGTGTGTGCGTCGGACGTGCACCATGCCGTGCTTTGTTCTCGAGCAAGATGTCGTAGAAGGTGGAGTAGTCCTCGCTTTCCTCGACACGAAGGATCCCCTCGCGAAGAATTTTCCGAATACTCTTGCGGGCGGTTTTATCGAAGTAGTCGAGAAAACGTTCGCCCCGAACCAACGGGATTGCATGCGAGATGTAGTGTAGCTCAAATCCGAAGCGACGATAGAGCATGGCATACTCAAAGTGCTGGTTCAGCTCGCGGGCATAGATGATCGGCGGTGGAATGATGAACGCATCGCTCCACCCTTGCCTGCGCCCGTAGTCGAGGAACGCATCCACAATCTCCAAACACATCGCAAACGGCAAGTCAGGCGCAACAAAGCCGCCATAGCTTGCTCCGACAGGAGACCAGAACTCAGTGGGTCGGTCGGGGAAGAATCCTCCCGGCAATACAGCCACGAGCCGATCGCCAGCGCGGAACATCAAGTGGTGGAACTCGAACTTCCCTGGGGCGTGGTAATCGAGGAACGCCTGACGGTGAAACATCGTCGCATTGTTGCACCGGTGGAGGAACGCCTCCCACTCGGCACGATCTGCAGGTGTGTATCGGGTAACGGTAATCTGCTCCATCACGGGCTTCCTCCTGCACGTGCGCCTCGAGCAGGAATTTGCTCGCGAAGCTGTTCGATGCGCTCGCGAAGCGCACCATTGGGGAAAAGTTGGCGGTAGAGCACACACGTCGAAAGTGCTTCGTCGTACCGCCCCAATTCGAGGAGCACCTCAACTTTGCCGACAAATGCCCCTTCGACAGCGTCTGTATCGCCGTACTCATCAAGCACGGCATCGTAGTAGATCAGCGCCGATTGCGGCGAACGAAGGACGCGATACTGCTCAGCGATCGAAAGCTCACGCTGAGCGAGTTGATTGCGCAAGCGTCGAATCTGCCGCTCGGCTTCACGAGCAAGCGAATCTTGTGGATACTCACGGATGAAATCGTGCAGCGCCGCTATTGCTTTCCGTGTGTACTCTTGATCGCGGTCGTACGGTGGTGCAAGCTCGACGTAGCAGAGCGCTGCCTTGTAGAGCGCTTCCCGTGCACGTGGATGGGTCGGGTACTGGCGCCGCACCATCGAGTAGTTGAACGACGCTACCACATATTCGCGCCGACGGAAGCTAATCTCGGCAAGGTAGTACTGCGCATCCGGTGCAAACTCACTGGCGGGATACTGCAGACGGATAACGTCGAACAAGCGCTGGGCTTCGTAGAGGTCGCCATCGTTGAATGCAGCGACGGCATGGTCGAAGATCTCACGGGGAGTGCGACCAGTGGCATCGAAAGTCGAACCGCAGCTTCCGATGAGTACAGCAACGGCAATGAGCCAATAGCACCAGTTCATAGCTTGCAAAGTTACGCTGCCTCGTCCCACGAATCGCCGACGGTGATATTGACGACGATGGGCACATCTCCCAGCGGAAGCGCGCGTTCCATCTCTGTGCGCACGAGCAATTCGACCTGGGTAACTTCCTCGGGTACAACCTCGAAGACAAGCTCATCGTGGACTTGCAGAATCATCATCGAGCGCAGCGAGTGCTCTTCCAGTCGTGCAGCAATAGCGAGCATCGCACGTTTGATCATGTCGGCTGCGGTGCCTTGGATCGGCATGTTGATCGCTGCGCGCTCAGCAGCGGCCCGAACGGTTGCATTGCGGCTGGTGATATCGCGGAAGTATCGGCGCCGACCAAGCAACGTTTCGACGTAGCCGTGGGTGCGTGCGAACTCCAGCGTCCGCTTGATGTAGTCGGCGATCGCAGGGTAGCGATCGAAGTAGCTTTCGATGATGCGCCGTGCCTCACTGCGCGGAATGCCCAGCCGCTGCGCAAGACCAAATTCGCCAAGTCCGTACATGATGCCAAAGTTGACGGTCTTCGCTGTGCGACGCATCATGGCATCTACGCTCGATTCGTCCACGCCGAAGAGCGCCGCTGCCGTTGCAGCGTGAATATCTTTCCCCTGCCGGAACGCTTGCCGCAGCCCCTCGTCGCCGCTGATGTGCGCCATGATGCGAAGCTCAATCTGCGAGTAATCCGCCGAGAGGATCTTCCATCCACTCTCTTGGGCGATGAACGCTCGGCGTATTGCGCGCCCGAGTTCGGTGCGAATTGGGATGTTCTGCAAATTCGGATCAGAGCTCGAAAGCCTTCCGGTACTGGTCATCGTCTGCGAGAACGTCGTGTGAATACGACCAGTACGAGGATTGACCATCCGTGGCAAAGCTTCGACGTAGGTCGAGCGGAGCTTTTGGAGTTGGCGATAGTCGAGCACAAGCTGCGCAATCCGGTAATGCGGTGCAAGTTCGCTCAAGACCGCAGCGTCGGTGGAGTAGCCCGATTTGGTCCGTTTGCCTGGTGGCAATTGCATTTTCTCGAAGAGGACTTCCCCCAGCTGCTTGGGCGAGTCAATGTTGAACTCAATTCCTGCTTCCTTGAAAATCTGCTGGCGGAGAGATTCGATTTGTTCGGCAAGCTGCACAGAAAGCGTGTGCAGTTGTTTTGTGTCAATCGCAACGCCGTTGAACTCCATCTGGCGCAGGACGCGCACGAGCGGAAATTCGATCTGGCGAGCGATGCGCTCCAGCGACGGGGTACGCTTGAGCTCCTCTGCCAGACGTACGCACAGACGGTATGCCACATCGGCATCCTCGCATGCGTAGCGGCTGGCTGTTTCAATCGGTACCTGGCGCATCGAACGTTGGGATTTGCCGCGGGCGCCGATAAGCTCGGTAATCGCAATCGGTTTATACCCAAGCCACCGCTCCGCCAATGCGTCCATGCCGTGTTGCGCATCGGGGTCGAGGACATAACTGGCAAGCATTGCATCGAAGCCAATCGGGCGGACGTCAATCCCATAGCGCTGCAGGATGAGCGTGTCGAACTTGAGGTTCTGCCCCCACTTGGGTATGCGTGGAGCTTCCAACAAAGACTTGAGCAGTGACAGCACGTGCTCGACTGGCAGTCCACATTCACTGTGCAAGCGAGCGTCGAAGAGAGTGTTTTCCTCAGTGCAATCAGCATCGGTGACGGGGATATACCATGCGCTGCCAGTGCTGCTCCCCTCTCTGCCGAACGCGATCGCGATGCCAACGAGAAAGCACGTCATCGGATCGAGCGACGTCGTCTCCAGATCAATCACGAGCACTTCGGCTTCCTGCTGGATGCGCTGGCAGAGCGCCTGGAGTGCATCGAGCGTCTCGACCGTTGTGTAGTGGTGGGGCGTGTCCTCAATCGTCGCAAGCGTTGCATGCGACTCTGTCTGCGGTTGGCTCTCCTCGAGCTTGAGGATGCGTTTCCAGTGCAGAGCATGCGAGCGAAAGCCGAGCTCATCGAAGAGCGCAAAGAGTCTTGCGACGTCCGGCGAGCGTCGCTTGCATTCTTCCACTGTGATCGGAAGATCAACGTCGCGGTGAATCGTTGCCAACGATCGGGAAAGAAACGCATGTTCGCGTCCTTCAGAGAGTTTTTTCCGAAGCTGTGCTGATGGGATGCTCTCGAGCTTTGCGTAGAGCTGCTCAAGGGAGCCGAATTCGCTGATGAGCTTTACTGCGGTTTTCTCCCCGATGCCGCGCACGCCGGGAATGTTATCGCTTGCATCGCCCATGAGCGCAAGTACATCCACGACTTGATGAGGCTCGACACCGAAGCGCTCGCGGTACTGCTCGACGCCATGCACTTGGTAGTCGGCTCCTCCGCCATTAGGTTTGAGCAGGAAAATTCGATCGCTAACGAGCTGGTAGAAGTCTTTATCGCTGGTGACGCACCAGACCGTAAAGCCTTGACGCACTGCCCGTTCGGCGAGAGTGCCGATGATATCGTCCGCCTCAAATCCAGGGAGCTCTACTCTCGGAATGCCGAGTGCATCGGTGATCTGTTTGATTCGCTCCAGTTGCGGAACAAGCTCTTCCGGAAATGGTTGGCGGTGCGCCTTGTAGTCGGCGAATGCCTCATGGCGATGTGTTGGCTCGCGTGTATCGAA
>BEHW01000074.1 GCA_002898675.1 bacterium HR20 | reverse complement strand
TAGTGCAGCAACTGGCAGCCGCTGGGTCGTGTTCGGGATGGTTGTACTTGCACTGCTGCTCGCGTGGGTGGGTACGACGCTTTCCGGTACTTCACGGGCGCTCGATGCATATCAGATTGGGCGGACGCTCATTGTGGATAATCTCCCCGTAGTAGGTGATCTTGCGGCAGTGTTCCTGCCGGAGCGCTGGAATGCATCGCGGCAGTTTGCGTTGCACGCACTCTGGCTTACACCACTGCTCGGGGTGCTCGGTGGAGTCGTCGCTCGGCGCTGGCGGTGGATGGTCGGAGGGGTCGAATGCGGCATTGTTGGGCTTGCGCTTGTTGTTGGCGGCGTGGTCTGGGGCATGGTTGATCCACCGTTGCCTGGTGGTGAGCTGCGCAAGCCAGCGTGGTACCTTGGAGCCCCGTATGCATTGTTCCATGTGCTCCCGGCAGATGCAACGATGCTCGTGATTGTGGTTTGGTGGGGAGCGATGGTGGTAGCAAGTCGAAGTCGCTCGGCGTTCCTCCGCAAGACGGCAGTTGGGATGCTCGGGATATGGTTTGGCGCTGGTGCTGTTGCATCACTGTTGTTAGGGGAGCGGTAGGATGTGCGGTATTGTTGGGGTTGTCGAGTACGCTGCCCAGGAGCCGCGGATTAGCGAGGAGCTACTGACGCGCATGAGTGCAGCAATTGCGCATCGTGGGCCGGATGATGCGGGAACGTGGATCTCGCCATCGCGCCGGTGTGGGTTCGGCTTTCGCCGTTTGGCAATCATTGATCTATCGGCAGCCGGGCATCAGCCGATGAGCACGCCCGATGGTCGCTTGACGATTGTCTTCAACGGTGAGATCTACAACCATCGCGCGCTCCGTGCTGAATTAGAGGCGTTGGGCTACCGCTACCGGTCGCGCACTGACACGGAAACGATCCTTTACGGCTACGATGCATGGGGTGAGCAGATTTTCGAGCGCATGCACGGCATGTGGGCGCTTGCACTCTGGGATGAACGCACCGGGCAGCTCCTCTGCGCGCGGGATCGCGTCGGCAAAAAGCCGTTCTACTGGTGGTATCGAGATGGGCGCTTCGTGTTTGCTTCAGAAATCAAAGCGCTCCTGGAGCATCCTGCCGTCGAACGGGAGGTCGAGTGGGAGGAGCTCCCTAACTACCTCTGCTTTTCGATGACCAGTCACCACCGCACGCTCTTTCGTGGCATTGCGAAGCTGCCTGCGGCGCACCTGCTCCGCCTTTCGCGCGATGGCCAGGTAACCGTCGAACGCTATTGGCAACCACGCTATCGCCCAGAGGTAGCTAACATCACGGTGGAAGAAGCCGAGCAGGAGGTGCTGCGACTTCTGCGCCAAGCCATCGCCGATCGCATGATGAGCGATGTTCCGTTCGGCGTGCTCCTCAGCGGCGGACTTGATTCGAGTCTCAATGTCGCGCTGATGGCGGAGTTGATGGATCGCCCGGTTGAGACATTCACCGTCGGCTTTCGCGATCTGCCGCGTTACAACGAGCACGAGTATGCCCGACTCGTCAGTCGGCACTTCGGTACCAATCACCACGAGGTGCTCATCGGCCAGCAGGATGCCTGGCCACTGCTGGAAACAATGGTCTGGCACGAAGATGAACCCAATGGCGATCCAGTTTGCATCCCGCTTTACTTTCTTTCGGAGCTCGTGCGGCGATCAGGAACAGTGGTCGTCCAAGTTGGGGAAGGAAGCGATGAGCAATTTGTGGGCTATCCCTGGATGCTTCGCGAGTGGAAGTTCGGTAAGCGCTGGTGGAGAGCATACCATTTCTTGCCGCAGTCGGTGCGCCAGATGCTCTATGCCATCGCAAAGCCGTTTTTTCAGCAGCGTGGCGCATACCGTGCACTTGAGTACATTCGACGTGCCGCAGTAGGCGATCCGCTCTATTGGGGAGGTGGGGTTGACATCACGCCGGAGTACCTCCCACTGCTGCTGACGCGCTCATGGGCAGAATACGCAAATCGCCCACGCGACTACGCACGGGAATTGACGGCCGAAGCACGCCAGATTCTCCCATCACCGACGCTCTTGCAGCAGATGCTCTGGTACGAACTCCAACACCGCTTGCCGGAGCTGCTGCTGATGCGCGTGGATAAGATCACGATGGCGCATTCGGTCGAGGCACGTGTGCCATTCCTGGACTATCGGCTTGTGGAGTTTTCGATGAACCTTCCCGACACTGTCCGGCTGCCCGACGGAAAGACGCCCAAGCTTCTGCTCAAGCGGGTGGCGGAGCGGCTCCTTCCGCCCGAGATTGTCTGGCGTCCAAAACAGGGCTTTGCTGCTCCAGTGGACGAATGGATGCGCACAGCCTGGCGAGACGCAGCACGGCAGATGATTATGGAATCGGAATTTGTTCGAAGTGGTGTGCTGAGCCGATTTGGCGTCCAGCACCTATTTTACCTTCTCGAGCACAGGCGACAGCGCGTCGGCAAGAGCATTTACGCGCTACTCAACCTGGCACTCTGGCACCGACGATTTTTCGGACGTTGAACGCGGAATCGGAGGCATGATGTATTCCATCGAGCAACGCGACGATCAGATTCGCGGAACGCAGGCAGCAATCCGCTACCATTGCTACTTCGATGATGCAGCCAGGCACCTTATACGCATTCGCATGGAAGTTGATCTCGATGCGTCTGCCCATGAGGGCGTGGTGCTGACGCTCCCAGTCTGGGCGCCGGGCAGCTATAAGGTGCGGGACTTTATCACACACGTTGGAAATCTGCGTGCCTACAACGAACGCCAGCAGCCGCTTTCGTATGCGTGGCAGGGCAAGAGCAGCCTCCGTATTGAGACAGGGAGTGCACGGATGCTTGCAGTTGAGTATGTGTTTTACGCCAACGAACGCACTGTGCGGACGATGCACATCACACGGTGGCGAGCGTTCCTTTTCCCCGTCAACTGCTTTTTTTACGTCGAGGGTCGGACAAGCGAAGTGCATCATGTGCTGCTCTACTACGACCGCTCGCTCTGGCCGACGTTGACGACAGCGCTTTCGCCTGTGGAGCCGATCGAACACGGCAGCATGCCTGTTGTGCTCGGTGCGCTCAACTACGATATTCTGGCTGATTCGCCGACGGAGATTGGCACTCACCAGGTGCGAACGTTCCAGGCGTATGGTGCTTGTCACGAGGTAGCACTCGTTTCACCAGTGCCGCTCGACATCGAATGGCTTACTGAGCAGTGCAAGACAATCGTAGCGACGGAAGCGGCCATGTTCGGTGGTGTGCCGTACGATCGCTACGTGTTCTTTGTCTATGCAGGTTCGAATCTGACAGGTGGGCTCGAACATGCCCGCTGTTCGGTGAACATGTGCGATGTCCGTGCGCTGACAAGCCCGACGAAAGCAAAATCGCTGCTTGCGTTACTTTGCCATGAGTACTTCCACGTGTGGAATGTCAAGCGCATCCGTCCGCGAGAGTACGGGCCATTTGACTACACACGCGAGGTGCATTCGCCGATGCTCTGGCTCGCCGAAGGCTTCACTTCGTACTACGACGATCTTTTCGCGTATCGAGCAGGCTTCTACACTGCCGAAGAGTATCTCCAGATTCTTGCGCGGGATCACCTGGGGAAACTGTTGCACGTCCCTGGGCGCCGAGCGATGAGCGTTCGTGAGTCGAGCTATCTTGCGTGGGTCAAGCTCTACGCACAGTCACCCGATGGGGTGAATCGTTTCCCGTCGTATTACCTCAAGGGTGGCGTACTCGCGATGCTGCTCGACTTAGCAATCTTGCATGCAACGGACGGAGCGCGACGTCTCGACGATGTGATGCGGATGCTCTGGAACAACTATCAGCAGCGACCGCACCAGGGCGTGGAAGAGGAGGAAGTATTTGAAGCAATCGAGAACGTTTCCTCTCGCGTGGTTCGCGAGCAGTTCGAGCGCTGGCTCGATGGTACGGAGGAGTTGGATATTGCCCGTTCGTTCGAGCCGTTTGGGATCGAGTGGATTGTACGGGATGCTGCAGCGCAATCACCGCTGGAACCAGCATCGAGATGGCTTGGGATGCAGCTTCGCAGCGATGGTGGCCGGCTGGTCGTTACATCGGTCGAAGAAGGCTCGCCTGCATGGCAAGCGGGAATTGCAGTAGATGATGAGATCATCGCGCTGGCGGATCGGCGCGTGACAACCTCAGAAGAGTTTGAATTGCTCAGCAGTCGTGTGCAGTGGCCCGCGGCAGTTACGGCGGCATGCGATGGAATTCTCTACACAGTAAGTGTGGATGCCCCGAATGCAAAGGAATTCGAACTGCGTGCTGTCGCTGTGCCCAGCGAGCGGCAGCGCATGTTGCGTGAGCGTTGGTTGGAGCGGACGCTGCTAGTGAGCATTCCGTAGAGCACTGAGAGCGCTGGTTTTTACTGCTGGGCTTGGTATATTGCATTTGGTCAATGGACAACACTTTTCTGGAGTTCAACGATGCGACAAAGTCTCCGTTTTCTCGTCGTACTCATCGCGAGTGTGCCAAGCATTCTTGTCGCTGGAACTAATGGTGAGCTGCGGCTCCAGCCGCTGCCACAGGTGAACGATTACCGCATTGCACCCACGCTCTGGGATCGCATTCCTCGAACGCAATACGTTCCGGGCGTGAAGACCAAACAAGCCGCGTACACGGTGATTGATTCGCTGTTCAATGCGTTTTCGTACTACGGCAGTGGCCAAACACCCGTCCTGTGGGATCCACAGACGAAAGCATTTGTGACCATCAAGCGTGGAGCACTTCCGCCGAGCGCGCAAGGAACGTCCGATCATGGAAACAACATTTTCATCCTCTGGACAACCGACCAAGGTGCGTCGTGGAAGCGGATCGGACCAGTGCTGGAAGGTGCGCGCGGTGTATTAGCGCCGAATGGTGCTCCTCGCTACCCAGCGATAGCGCTCCTCTACGGCGATCGGACGATTACCTCGCTCGATGAAGCTGCGTTTACATACTTTTCTCCTGTGACCAATGGCACTGATTGGAGTGGAATGGCTGTTGGACTAATTCCGACAACCGTTGGTGCAGCACCCCAGAACACCTTCTTGGACAAGTACGATGACATTACACCGGACAACCAAGAGTACCTCCATGCCTACGGAACGACGGTGAACACCACATCGTTCAGCCGCAACACGGAAGCAGTGTACGGTTTTGGTTTGACGTCGCTGTTCCCATCGCCACAAGGCTCAGCGCCGACCAATCAGAACAACAACTTGTGTGTCATCAAGGTGGATTACGCAGGGGTGAATCAATTCGAGCCGATGATTCCACCGCCGCTGCGTTCTACAAACTTTGTGGACCCAGGCTCAACCAGCTCGCGGACAAATAATGAGGTAGCCCTCGATGTTGATCAAGACCTCAATCTGTACGCTGGTGTGTTCGGACGGTTCAGCGTTGGCGGTGTGGACACCTCCAGAGTCACATTTGGAGTTACGAAATCAACCGATAACGGGCAGACCTGGACAGATCTCAACGTCATGCCGATGAGCGTGATTGAAGCATACGCAACGGCAAATGGAGCTGATCCTGCGCAGTCAGGGTTCACGTTCAGTTGGGCCTGGAACAACGATGCGAATACGCGTGTGACAGCAGCGAAAGATTTCGTGGTGTTGGGTCGCGATCGCTATAGCTTCGCAGGACAGCTGATGTTGGTATCGAATAACCAAATCCAAGCGGTGCATTACGTCGAGGCATACTACGACGGCACTCAGTGGGGCATCCGTAAGATCGCTGATGCATCGCTGTTTGAGACAAATCCGCAGTGGGCGTTTCAGTCAGGAGATGCAACACTTGCACCGTCGCAGCTTGGTTGCGAGTTGCAGCTGAGCCGGACCGATGATTACAGCACGGTCATCTTCAAAACGCTCGAAGCGAAAATTGTCAATCGTAATGGGCAAGATTTCCTCACAACGGATGTTGTTCTGGCAGGGCGTGATGCCAACGGGCAAACGTGGGATGTTCTCCGGAATGCAACGCAGAGCGACATGCTCGATCGCATTACATGGATTCCGAAGGTGCTTCCGCGCGACCTGGCAGCAATTCCACTTCTGACCGTGCAAGCAGCAAGTCGGGAGGGAACCGAGTGGGATTACCTCTGGACGAACCAATTCCGATTAGCAGCTGCATCGCAAGATCCGACGCCCGATGAAGTTCTCCGCTACCGTCAGTACGTCACCTACTCGAACATCAACTACGACGGACTTCCAGAGTGGACAAGCGGTAGTCGTGTCCAGGAGAGCCGCTCCGATGATTTCCTTGTGATTGCACCCAATCCATCGAGCAGTGATGTCACGATCGGCATACCATCAACGGTAGCTGCTACTGGCGGCACTGTTGTCATCACTGATGTGCTCGGTCGTATTCTCTATCAAGCCCACACGGTGCCGGGTCAGTTGTACCATACCGTTGACGTTTCACACTTTCCAATCGGAGCGTATCGCTGCCGGTTTGAGGGCAGTGGCTTTACGCTCAATGCATCGCTACGAATCATTCGGTAACATTATTCCTCGAGGAGCACAATGAAAGGAATTGTCACCCTGCTTGGAGTAGGGATTCTCTCTGTTGTGGTTGCATGGGCAGGAACAAACGGTAACCTGACGGGAACGGTCAAGGATACCGAGGGTAAGCCTATCCAAGGTGCAACAATTCGAGTTTTAGGCACGGTCCGTGGTGCAAAGGCAAAGAGCAATGGTGAGTACCTTGTCATCAACATCCCGGCGGGCACGTACACCGTCAAGGTTACAGCCATCGGGTACAAGGAGAAAGACATCGAGGTGACAATCCGCGCTGACCAGACAACGACGCTCAACGTTGTGCTTGAGAGTGCTGAAATCAAAGGGAAAGAAGTTGTCGTCGAATCAGCCCGGCTGAAGATGGTTGATGATAAAGCCGTTGGTATTACCCGTGAGGTCAGCGGCGAGCAAATTCAGCGGACAACGCGGGAGACTGCTCAGCAGATTGCGCTCACCCAGGCAGGGGTGCTGAGCACAGGTGGAGGCCTTTCCATCCGTGGCAGCCGTCCGACTGACACGCAAATTCGAATTGATGGACAAGATGTATCCGATCAAATTTCCGGTGGTTTCGGGGAAGCAGCAGCAAGCGCAGGGATTCAATACGCACCGACTGCTTCAGCATTCGCGACGGAAGAAGTTCAAGTGCTTACCGGGAATTTCAGCGCGCAATACGGTAACGCAATGGGTGGTGTCATTAACCAGGTCATCAAAACCGGAAAAACGGACCGCTACGAAGGTTTCCTCCGCTGGCGTTCGGATGTGCCGTTCCTGTTTGGTACTGCCGGCAATGGACTGCGTGCCCTTGCACAAAATCAAATGACCTATGAGTTTGGTGTCGGCGGTCCAATACCTTTGCTGAACCGTTCGACGTTTTTCGTTTCCACCAAATACGTCACGGAAGAGTATCGGAATGCAGCGCTCGATGCCAAAGATCGTGCTGGCAATAGCATAACCCGATTCCCAGATAATGGTTCAGCAATTCGCAACATCACTGGGCGCTTGGCTTTCCAGTTCACCGATGACATCAAGCTCATTCTCGGTGGAACGTGGGGGCTGACGAGCTTAGCCTTCGGGAACTGGGCCTGGCTCTATGCGAACACCCCAGCAATGCAGCTCCGCTATAATCCCTCGACCGGACTCAACGATACGGTGCTCCTTTCCACTGTTCCAGAGCGCGTTGCAAAACTCAATGCACTCAACAACTTCATCTACAGCTACTTTGCCCGCATCAATCACATCCTTTCGGAGACGAGCTTCTACGAACTGACGCTATCATTCAACAACAACATTTCCGAGGATGGGCGCAGGCGTATTGATCTCGGAGAAGGCTCGCTACTCCGGAACGGTCAAGTACAGGATCCTTCGAAGGTTTCATCAGCAATGCCGAAGGATAATTTCTTCACCGGCTGGGATATCCTCAAACCTGTTGATGACTATGTGCTTGATCGTACCAGCGGCCTCCAAGTTCGGAAAAGTGGCACAAGCGGTGATAAAATCATTGACTACTACGCCGAAACGTTTGGCACGGTCTATTTGGACAATGACCCGAGCCGTCCATTCTACACCCTTGTGCCAAGCAACCTGACTGGTTACGTCGAAGGCGCTTCCGACATCCAAGGAACATCGAATCCTTACGGCTTTCTTGGGACATTCTATGTTCGTGGTAACGACGAAGGAGCCGTCAACCGAGGATTCGAATTCAAGAGCGCCAGCTTCTGGCAAGTAGATGGAAACTACCAGCTCAATCTCTTCGCAGGTGATGTCCGGCACCTTCTCAAAGCGGGAATTGATGCGCGGTACTACACAGTGCGGCGTTACTACAATAGCTTGCCGTGGACAGGAAATCCCTTCTACGATGTGTTCACAGACCAATGGGGTGGGGATATCTACAGTCTGACACCTGAAGAACGCGCTGAGGGGAGCAAGCCGAAGCATGCTATTATCTCTGCGGTGTACCTCGAAGATCAAATTTCGTACAAGGGTATCAACATCAACCCAGGGGTGCGGATTGATGTCTTCGATCCAAGCACAACATACCGGACAAATCCCGCCGACGCGTCGTCGCCGGATCGAAAAACGGCAAGTATCAAGGTGCAGTTCAACCCGCGTCTGTACATCTCGTACCCCGTTGGCGATCGCTCGTTCTTCTCGATTGCCTATGGCTGGTATACGCAGGTGCCACGATTTGAGCTGGTGTACAACAACACGGTTTCCGCGTTGACACGTGGGAACAATATCGTCGGTAATCCTGACCTTCGGCCGGAGAATGCCAAGCAGTACAACGTTGCCTACAACGTGCAGCTCTCTGATGATTATGCACTCGATGTTCAAGCGTTTTACAAGGACATTTACGGCTTGACAGGTCTTGCCTACATTCCTGACAATCGGTTCCCCTATGCCCTTGTCTCCAACGGTGAGTATGGCAATGCCCGCGGGATCGAGATTACATTTCGCAAGCGTTTGACTGGGAATTTTGGCTTCAATGTGAACTACACACTGTCCTTTGCTCAAGGGACATCTTCGAGTCCTGGAGCCAATTACAACGTTATTCTCGCGGGAGCTGATCCGTTCACAGGTGTTCGGCAATTCCCACTGACTGAGTATCCGCTCGACTACGACCGTCGGCACCGATTCAATTACATCATTGACTTCGTTTGGGGTAAGGGTGAAGGGCCCTCAATCGGTGGTATCCACTTCCTCGAAAATTTAGCAGTCAACTTTACCGGTCTATTCCAAACAGGGACACCATATACGCGGCTCGATTTGCGTGGGAATCAGATTGGCGATTTCAATGCAGAACGCCAGCCATCGGTATGGACATTGGACATGCGTTTGCAACGCACACTTCCGCTCCGGGAGCTGTTTGGTGAATCGTTTGGCAGTTCGGAGCTGATCTTTTTCCTGGATGTCTTCAATCTGCCCAACTTGACTGGGCCAGTTTCTGTCTATCCACGGACGGGCGATCCCGACAACGATGGCGTTAGCCTCTATCGCCAACCAGGTGATTTTCCCGCAGGTCCGTGGTATGCCCGGCCGGATCCAGCAAATCCAGCAACTATCGCCCAAAGTCAATATGACCGCACAGGGAAGCGGCTCTACACCGAGGCTGCCGATCTCAATCGCGACGGCATCGTCACGCAGCAAGAGCAATTCCAATCGTACTTGCAGTACGTCAACGATGCAATCTCTCGGCGTCCACGCTACCAATTCCCTCGCACAGTCTTCTTCGGTGTGATGCTCCGGTTTTAGCCGAATGTTCACAAGAACAGCACCACGGAATCTCAAACGAGCATGTTGAATAACCATCCCGCATTCAGAATGAAACTACAGTTGCTCTCAGCACTTTCTGCAGTCATTCTGCTCGTAGCAGGAACTGCAGGTGCCAAGGATATTGATCGCCAAAAGCATCGTGACCGCAAAGGGCCCAGCCTCCAGGCTGCGCAATTCAACGACCTACGCCGCAATACGATTAGCAAGTTTGACTTCTACATCACCAACTACGGCGTTCTCTTTTTGAATGTTGCCCGCAATCAGGGGGGAGGATTCTGGCCCCGCGGCTCGACAAACGAGTATGCCTTTGGTGGTGGTGTGTGGTTCGGTGCGATCAAGAGCATCAATGGAGAGCCGCGCAAGATGTGCGTCATCGGGTACAACCCGAACTCGGGTGCTTCCTGGATGACACCCGGTTCGATTGATGATGGTGATCTCGGTGATCGCTCCCAACAAGCAATCTTGAAAAACCGTGTCTATCTATCAACCGACTTTGTTCGAGTCAACGGGGTGCCACGAAATCCGGCCGATGGCCCAAACTGGCCGTTATGGGACTCCAGTCCAAACGACACCATGGTCAACAAGGCGTACGATAAAACACGCTCACGCTACGTTGGCTTCTACATCAACGATACTGCCCAACGCTCGACAGCAACGTTTCCGAAAGGTCCGGCGTTCATTTCGCAGGAAGATCTTTTCTGCGTGTACAAGGACACTGATCTCCGCGCCTACGAAATTGGCGAAGATCAAGCGCGTGCGCTTGGCTATCCGCTTCGACTCCAGATTGAACAGACAATTTATTCCTGGGGTTTTGGTGAGTACGGGCACTTTGTTTTCATGCGTTTCAACATTATCAATCGCTCTCAAGATACCCTTTACCAGTGCTGGATGGCGCCAGCGATGGATTTCGACCTGGCCGCATTCCCGAACTACGCTGCAGGTGCAGCAAACGACCGTGTGAGCTACTACTTTCAGGACACAACGCTCAATCTGGCATATCAGTGGACCAATACTGACCGCGGCGAGCGGGGAAAAGGATTCGGTTATATCGGAATGAGCTTTTTGGAAAGCCCGGCAGTTGATGACCAGTTCTTCATTCGAAAAGATCGGGGCTACTATCCGCTTAGCGAGCAGCTGGGCCTGCGAACATTCCGGAACTGGATTATT
>BEHW01000073.1 GCA_002898675.1 bacterium HR20 | reverse complement strand
TCGACGTAATCAAGAAATGCCGATCCCAAAGGCACTGTGGCATTCTGATACGTTAGCCGAAGTACACTTCTACTGTCGTCCGCGACCAACTCAATCGGCACACTGAGAGTATCCATCAGCGAGACGTACTCACTGTAGAGAAGCGTCAGTTGTGGGAGCGGGAGGGTTCGAAGGGTTGTGCCGTGCTCAGCAACCGTCACCGTGCCATTGCCACTCATCTTATGCGCCACGCAAACAACGTACTCCATGCGCCTCCCGTTCGGCGCAAATCCTGGCAGTGGTGTCGTGAGTGTGATTCCGGTACTACCGTCGAATGGATCGCCCAGCCAGCGCCTGCCGCTGGGTGAGCTGTAGGGATTGATTCGATCGGTCTCGAGCAGGATGCGCTGAGTAAAAAACTGTGGTACGCTGGTCACACTCTGCTGTGGTGGCTCGAGTGCCTCTGCTCGGCGTCCAATGCTCCCTCCCCAGGCGAGTAAATAACTCGTTTTCGTCGTGTATGGGTTGAGGTACCGTCGCCAACGTCGCAACGTGGAATCGAACGCAAATCCGCGCGGACCTTGTGCGTAGAACACAATTGAACGGAGCGATCCATCTGCATTCGTTTCGACAATGATCGGTTGCTCGATCGGCTCGTTCCGCTCTCCATCGGATGGCTTCTCCGATAGTGGCAGCCCACCGTAGCCGTAGAGCTTGATTGTCGGCACAAGATTCGGCGGGATACTCACCCCAAGGCGTGCCAGCTGTGCCGCATCAATTGCATAAATGCCTTCTTCACTAACGCTGACTTTGATGTACTGCGCAGCGTCATCCAGGACGACTGGAGCTTTGCGCCGCTGGGTTTTGTTTTCCTTCGTTGCAGCGCTCCACATGCGGAGTTGTTCTACGTTGATGATCGGCAGTGCTCTATCGGGCAGCGATCGCAACGTTGGGGTGGTATCGAACCGCACATGAAGCGTGCAGGCTTCGATAATCCGGGTGCGGTTGCTCCGTGCATCGTAATCGGCTACAGGGACGAGAAGATGCCCCACCGGAACCCCACGAGCGATCCCTGCATAGCGGAGTTCAACATCCAGCAGCCGGTGCTCGCGATAGAGCTGCTCGTTGATCGCAAATCGCAACACACCGCTATCGTTCGAGCGATCCCCATCCGGATATGGAGCCAGCGGAAGATCAATCCAACGCTCACGAACACCGGTAACTTCTACGTTCCATCCCTCTGATCGAGCATCTCTGCCAGCTACGTGTGGTAGAGGTACGGCTAAAGCAGCCGATGCAATGTGCACCATCGGTGCGCCAACTTGGCTGGGGCGTCTATCAATACCGTTTCCCCGAACCCAGACGGCCAAGCGCCCATCACTAGTGAGAATGGTATCGAGCGTGGTTGGAGGAAGAGCAAATGCCACAACCACCTCTTGTGCTTTCGACGAGAGCACTCGAAAAAGCGGCTCCTGGTGATTGCGTTGGAGAGCTTGTGCTGATGCCGCAGCGACGCTCAGCGCAATAATCCCGTGCGCGAGCGCCCGAACTCCACGCACGATCAGTGTACGATGCATTTACACAACCGACAACACAAAAACATCGAAGAGCAAATCTCGCTGCGGCGCTCCTGCAGAAGGTTAGAACTGACGTGTCTCAAGCTTCCACCGCAAACATACTACGGAATGAACAAATTTGCAACGGGATGGGCAAAAATCCGTGTTTTTACCGATCGCTCAGCACTATGGAATGAGCGATTTCGTTTTTGCCGATGGCTGCAGAACGAATCAGGATGCCTTTTCATGCATCTAAACGACCGAGTCATGCAAGAACTCGACACCGGGCGCAGTGCCCTCCAAACCGGCAATGCTGGCCGCGCTCGTGTCTGCGCACGTCGTGCTATCTGGTTTGCACTCTCGGATGTTCTACCACCAACGGTCAACGCAATGCAAACACTCCGCCACCTTGCGGAAATTCTCCCAACTACGTTAGCTGAACGCGCTCGACGACTCTGCCATGGCGAACGCCATCGGCTCGAAGGCGGCTCAGTCAGCGATGACCCAATTGGTGATGCAGAAACGATTATCGCATACTGCCGAGAGCATACAGAGCTTCGCGATACATTGAGCGCCCGAATTTCATCAGCGGTCATGCGTATCCTGATCTACATCGCATTCGCAGTGAGCATAACCGGCAGCGTGCTGAGCAAGGAAAATCCAGCCACCTGGACCCTGGCATCTCTCCCAAAAGAAGCACGTGCAGGCGATACAACAACCATTGTCGTCCAAGCGACAATCGAAAAAGGGTGGCACATCTACGGCATTCGGGAATACCTGACACCTGATGGCATCGGCCCTCAACGAACAGAGTTCACGGTGGCTAGCAATGCCCTTGGCATCCTCACGAGCAAAATTCGTATTGCACCACCACCGCAGACCGAGTATGACTCCGCGTTTGAAATCACTGTCGAGAAAATCAAGGGCGCCGTTCGTTTTACACTGCCAATAGTCATCGGATCGGTATCGGCGGGCATCCACCGCGATACGCTTCGCATTTACCATCAGCTCTGCACCAACCAGAACTGCCTGCCTCCCGACGAAGTCACGCTCCCCTTCGAGCTGCGCATTCTTCCATCGCGAAGCCCAAAGCCAGATTCTGCACACCTGCAGAGCACTCACCAGCCAACAGAGCCTACTTCTCCCTCCACACCATCAACAAGCATTTCGCCAGCGTCAAATGTCTCAGAGAGCATCCCAAACGCTCGTGAAGACTCAACTTCGAGCTTGTCATGGCTGGGGTTGATTGGGCTTGCGATTGTGCTCGGCATTGGATCATGGCTAATGCCATGCGTGTACCCAATGATCCCAATTACTGTGTCATTTTTCACCAAGCGCGCCGAAAAAGAACACACTCGCCCCATCCTTGATTCAGCGATCTATTCGCTCGGCATCATGAGCACCTTCATCGTCTTCGGTGCAGTCGCAGCGTTTTTCTTCGGTGCTACTGCCGGGCGCGACATTGCAACTAATCCATGGCTGAACTTTTTCCTTGCACTCTTATTTCTGGTGATTGCGGGCAACCTCTTTGGAATGTATGAACTGCGATTGCCCTCACGCTTAGTCAACGCGCTCAACCGTGAATCCTCACGCACTCGAGGATACCGCTCTTCGTTTTTGATGGGTATGGTCTTCTCGCTAACGTCGTTCACCTGCACCGTTCCGTTTGTGGACATCATAGGAAAAATGGCAGCCGGCGGTGAGTGGTTTCGTCCGCTTGCTGCAATGACACTCTACGCCGCAGTTTTCGCCCTTCCCTTTTTTGGATTGGCACTTTTCCCCACTGCGATTACGCGCCTTCCGCGCTCTGGAATTTGGATGAACCACCTGAAGGTCTCGTTCGCATTCATTGAGATCGCGTTCGCGATTAGCTACCTTGCGCGTGTTGATAGCATCCTCGGCTGGCAAATCCTCTCACGCGAGCTGGTGCTTGCAACGTGGGCAAGTTGCACACTCCTTGTTGCTCTCTACATCCTGGGTCTGTTTCGCACAAAGCTCGACTCACCGCTCGAATACGTCGGAGGCATTCGCGCAACTATCGCCGCAGCATTCTTTGCGCTTACACTGTACCTGGTGCAAGGAATGTTCGGCGGCTCCGTCGGCCCACTCGAGGCGTTTGTGTACGTTGAATCTGCTCGCCCTGTCGCTACTGCAGCCGATGAGACGCTGCGCTCACCAACAGCTGCTGCGATTGCGCCCGGCCAGTGGACCGAAGATCTTGATGCAGCACTTGCGCATGCACGTACACAGGGAGTGCCAGTGTTTGTAGATTTCACTGGCGTAAGCTGCACCAACTGCCGCTGGATGGAAAAAAACATGTTCACCCAACCATCGGTTCGCTCTTTGATGGAGCGCATGATCTTGGTGCGAGCATTTACCGATCGGCGGAACAATCCGCGTGATCAATACTACAAGCGCTATCAACAGGAACACTTCGGATCTACGCTGCTCCCGTTCTACGTGCTGCTGTCGCCGAATGGCTCGGTTATCGCGACCGCAACGTACACATCCGATCGTGACGAGTTCATCGCGTTTCTGCAGAAGGCTGCATCGGTTCAAATGACCAGCAAGGCACAGCTGCCTTAGAAGCCAACAGGAGGAGGCGGTTCCTCGAAGCTGAGCGCAAGATTCTCAAACCGTGCGTAATCCTTCAAGTAGGCTGTTCGCACTGTGCCGATTGGCCCATTCCTCTGCTTTGCGATGATCAGCTCAGCGGTGTTTTCCGTCGGGGAGCCATCGTCGTAGGTCGCGATGTCATACACCTCAGGGCGAGTGACGAACATGACCACGTCTGCATCCTGTTCGATTGCGCCCGACTCACGCAAATCCGAGAGCATCGGACGTTTATCGGCGCGAGATTCAACGCTGCGGTTAAGCTGTGCGAGCGCAACAATGGGAATGTCGAGCTCCTTGGCTATTTGCTTGAGTGTCCGCGAGATAATCGAAATTTCCCGCTCGCGACTTTCCGCCTTCGGTGCATGGATGAGCTGGAGGTAATCAACAAAGATTGCTTGGACGTCGTGCTCTGCTTTGAGCCGTCGCGCCTTGGCACGCAGCTCCATCAAATCAAGCGCTGGCGAGTCATCAATGAAAATCGGTGCCTCGGCAATGCGCCCAATCGTTTTGACAATCTTCTGCATCTCTTCGTGACTGAGCCTTCCAGTGCGGATCGAATGTGCATTGACGCGCGCTTCCGCGCTCAGCAAGCGCATAACGATTTGCACGCCCGCCATCTCAATCGAGAAAAAACCCACGGGCAGTTTGAACTCAACAGCAATGTTGCGCGCAATGCTGAGTGCAAGCGCAGTTTTCCCCATCGAAGGTCGCGCTGCGATGATGATGAGGTCGGATTTCTGCAATCCTCCAAGGAGTTCGTCGAGCTTGACAAAACCAGTCGGCACGCCAGAAATACCATGCTCGACACCGCGTTCCTGGAGCCGTGTGATCAGGTCGAACGTCGCACGCGCAAGTCGGTTGATGCTCGTGTAGGATTTTCCCAACCGCTGCTCCGCAAGAGCGAAGATTTCATTTTCCGCACGGTCAATCAGGTCGAGTGCATCCGTCGCATCGTCGAAGGATTGCTCGACAATCCGAGCTGCAGTTTGGAGCAGTTGTCGCTTGAGGTATCGCTCCAGTACGATGCGTGCATGATGTTCAACTGCAGCACTCGAGACGACATTGGTCGAAATAGCGACAAGTTTTGCCGTCCCTCCGATGTAATCCAAGTGTCCGCGACGGCGAAGCTCATCAGTAACGGTGACCACATCAACGGGCACGCCCCGCTCGAAGAGTGCTAAAATTGCCTCGTAAATCTTCCGGTGTTGGTCGTGGTAGAATGCCGTCGGTTCGAGAATCTCGATGCACCGCGCAATTGCTGTTCGATCGAGAAAGAGCGCGCCGAGCAGTGCAATCTCTGCCTCAGTCGCATGCGGTGGCGTTTTGCCGCTCAGCAACGGACTTTCCGACGAAACGGCGCGTTGCCGCTGCATCCCAAGCACTTTCTCGAGCGGATAGCCATACTCTTCCTGTGCAAACATCGCCGAGGTACCGTGTGTGACCAATTGCAAAATACCGCAGAGATACTTGACCGAAGCATCCTATTTTTGCACGCAGTCGAATGAGTATTCTAACTGACGCAATGATTTTTTCGCGTGCATCCGAATATGCGATTCAAGCAATGCTGTACTTGGCCAAACGCTGGCTGGACGAACGCAAAGAGAAAGCCCCAGCCAACAACCGCGTCCGCCATGGGTACATTCAGACGAAAGAAATCGCAGACGCACACGGTATGCCGTACTACTTCCTTGCAAAGCTCGTCCAGGATCTGACGAGAGCAGGACTCGTCACTTCGACAAAAGGACCAGGCGGCGGCATCCGTTTAGCACGCGACCCAGGCAAAATCACTGTCCTCGACGTTGCGCGATCAGTGGATAACTTGCAGTACGTTACCGATTGTGTCATCGGGTACGAAAAATGCAGCCCCGATCATCCCTGCCCGTTGCACCATGACTGGGAGAAGATTCGGGCGCGCATCTTCGAAGTCATCCGCGATAAAACTCTTGCCGACCTGGTAAAAGATGCAACGTTCCACGATGGCAGACTGATGGCACCCCGCACCAGCCAAGCAGAGGCGAGCTAAGCTCCTTCCCCGCCAGGCACACTGATACGTGTGATGTTCTCTCGCCGGCGTCCACGCTTGGGGCGATAGTCAAGCTGCGCAAGACGGTTTGCAATATCCAATCCATGCCCACTGGGCGCACGAAGGAGTTCGGGGCGCGGCACCCGCACTGGATTGAACGGCGGCGCTGTATCGCGAATTATCACCGAGCAGGTACGCCCATCGAAGGTAATGGCAAGGTGAATAGTCTCGCCCTCTCGATGACGATACCCATGGCGAATGATGTTCGAGCAGATCTCATCGCACGCCAGCACCAGTGCCCAGCTGCTCGATTGCGGAATACCCCACGCATGACACTGTATCTCGACAAACCGCCGCATGTCAGAAAGTGCATCCAAGCGCGCGGGGAACTCTCCTTCCGCCATTACGTGCGTGTGTGTTCTACTCATTGCCGGTCAGGGTGTTGCATGAATGCAGCATACGCTTGATCGGGATGCTCGGTGATGTGAAAAATGTGCTGAAAGCCAAGCATATCCATAATCGTTGCAATCCGCTCGTTGAGTGAGCAAATTTTTAGGTCGCCACCTGCAGAACGCAGCGGTTCAAGATGAGCCATAAACACACCAAGTCCCGCACTGGAAATGTACTCCAGCTCCGCACAATCCATGATGACACGAGTGACGCCTTGCTCGACAAGGCTGCCGAGCATCTCATCCAACTGCGGTGCAGTGTATGCATCCAGGTAGCCATGGAGATGGACTGCCACAATACCATTGTCGAGATGAGTGGTGCTTGCACTAAATCCCTGTACCATTGGTTGCCTTTGAAGGAGTGGAACATCGGAGTACGACCATCGTCATGTCATCATGGAGGAGAACATCGCCTACGTACTGGCGGAGCACAGACTGAAGATACACTGCCGCAGCCCGAGCACTCGGCAACATTGCAGCACGTGCGACGTGCTCTGCAAAACCACTGATCCCAAGCTCGCCTCGGCTGTTGAGCCCTGCTTCGATGACACCGTCGGTATAGAGCACCACCATCGAAGAACTGCTATCGAGTGATAGCTCCTCGGTAATTGCAGCGAAGCGCTCGGTGCGCACAAGTCCAATTGCTAATCCAGGCGACGACTGAATTTCGATACGACCGCCTTTCCTAGCAACAAGTGGTGGTGGATGCCCCGCCCGAACAACATGGAGCGTGCCATCTGGTGCAATACCTACTGCGATGAGCGAGATATAGACCCGTGGTTCGAGGACGCCATCAAATGCACGGTGAATACGCAGAACAAATTCACGCACATCAGAGCAAAGCGGCGCAAGTGCAATGCAGACACCTTTGAGCTTTGCCATGTAGAACGCAGCACTAATGCCTTTCCCACTAACGTCCGCTACAAGAACGCATGCCGTTCCTCCCGCCAACCAAAAGAAGTCGTAGTAGTCACCGCCGACTTCATAGGCAGGTTCTGACCACCCCACAACTTCCCATCCGTTGAGCGTGGGAATGTTCACCGGAAGGAGCTTCTGCTGAATTTCGCGTCCCATCATCAACTCACGTTGAAGGCGTTCGCGCTCGATTGCTTGCTGCATGAGTCGCTGGTTGGCGAGCGCAACCGAGACCGCTGGCGCAAAAGCCTCGAGAAGCTCTGCATCGCCACGTTCGAACGCAAAGGGTCGCCCGCTGGCCAGGACTATCGCACCATAAGAGACCTCGCTATCTCTCAGTGGGACGACCAGGAGCGACTGCGCATAGGATTCAGCCGAGCGTGCAATGCGGAAAAACCGCTCATCTTCGCGAAGCCACGGAATCACGATTGCATCATCTGCAAGAGCATCGCCGAGCACCTCCGGAATGTGGAGTGCCTCAGCGCGTTCTCGATCGGTCCCTGCGATTGCTGCGATAGTCCACGTGCTACTTTCGCTGCGCAGCAGGAGCCACGCGCTCGTTGCTTCGCTCAACCCAAGTGCAAGTGTGACGACAGTCTCGTAGAGTTGCTCGGACTGATCGTGCTGCGCAGCGACACGGTTGAGGAACGTAATCGCATCGAACTCAAACTCCTTTCGCTCTGCTGAACTCTCACCACTGACAACCGTCACAAGAACGACACCTGCAAATGCAGCGACCATCAGAAGAAGTGAGCCAGCAACAACCGAAGATTCAGCCATCCACTGCGCAACTGCTCGCGCTTGCTGGGATTGTCCATCGAAGAGGTTGGCGGCAGCAACCGTAGCGCTGATAGCAAGTGCTGCCGCCCACCCTGCAAGGCCCCATCGCTCCGTGCGGGACAGCAGCCGCAGCCACCGTCGCCGACGAGCGAGCAACAGCGTAAGCACGATGAGCAAAACAATGCTGAACACTTTCGCAGCTTCCAGCGATTCGATACCAACAATGCGCTCTCCCCACGCGAGCACGAGTACTGCTGCAAGGGCAAAACCTACAACCCGCAGAAGGATCGGCGTCCGGGCTGTCCGATAGCTGAAAAACACATTGAGCATTCCGTGCATCATCCATCCCAGAAACGCAAGTATCGCCCCACCCTCGATCGTAAGTACTGTGCCGTGCCAGAAGCCAGGCCCAGCCGGCACTTGCATCAACAGGAGTACGCCGATCGTCCCCACCGTGCACCACCGAAGCCATGTGCGAATACGCTGCATATCCGGTGCTTGACGCTCTTGACTTGTGCGGACGATCAACCACGCATAGACCACAACAGCAGCACTGGCTCCGAGAGCATCAACGAGCGCAACCACCTGGTACATCCACTCAGGCATCCAGCGCTCGAATCCTTCGAGCAATCCCCGAATCGTTGCATGCACACCTCCAATGGCTGCTCCCAGCAGGATGAGCGATGGTGTCGTCAGCCGTAAGGATTCCATGCGATGATCTGCCATTGAAGTGGTGGCGCACCTCTGGTGAAAATTAGCAACTGCGGTGCGCGAGCTACGCAAAGAGCGCGCATTTGTTGCACAAAAAATGCCCGAAGCGCATTGCTTCGGGCTACCTCCGCAGAGCCAACAACCGGACTCGAACCGGTGACCTGCTCATTACGAGTGAGCTGCTCTACCAGCTGAGCTATGTTGGCATGCCGGCGCAAAAATACTGCGCCCCGAGGGATTTGTCAAGCGCTTCCATAGATACGCCACACCTTCTGCCATGCGTATTCGACAAAGTCATGCTCGCTGAGCGCGTTTCCAGTAATCCTGGCAACCAATTCAGCTGGATCCAGAGTCCGCCCCCATTGGTGGATGGAATCTTTCAGCCATTGCCGAATCGGTGCGAATTTGCCTTGACCGATCAGCTCCGGAACCTCCGGCATCGCCTCGAACAGTGCACGGCGGAACATTGCCGCGTAGAGTTTGCCGAGCGTATAGCTGGGAAAGTATCCATAGCCACCGAACGACCAGTGAATATCCTGCAAACAACCGTGCGCATCGTCCGGCACCTCGATGCCGAGCAGCTCCCGCGTGAGCGTGTTCCACTGCTCGGGCACTTCATCAACCGTCATGCTGCCTTCGAGAAGCTGCTTTTCGATGTGGTACCGAATGATGATGTGCATGTTGTAGGTAACCTCGTCGGCTTCGATGCGAATGAGCGATGGTTCAACGACGTTGATCGCTGCGTACATCTGCTTTGGTGTTACCCCCGCAAGCTGCGATGGGAAGTGCGATTGCAGCACCGGCAGCGCCCACTGCCAGAATTCTTCCGATCGGGCAATGATGTTCTCCCAAAAGAGCGACTGCGATTCATGAATTCCCATCGAAGCACCTTCCCGAGCCAGCGTTCCGTCGAGCTCAGCACGCATGCCCTGTTCATAGAGCCCGTGCCCTGCTTCATGAATCAACCCAAACAGACACGAACGCAGGTCATGCTCGTTGATACGTGTCGTCAAGCGGACATCGGCTGTCGCAAACGAGGTGCAGAACGGGTGAGCAGAAAGATCAACGCGCCCAGCAGAAAAATCGAAGCCCATCGCCTCGATGATCGTGCGTGCCGCCTCCAATTGCTTCTGTGCTGGATAGTGCTGTGTGAGGATGCTGCGATCTGGTGCGACACCAGAGGCTTTTACCGCATCGAGGATTTCCCGCGTTGCCTGCGACAGTCGCTCGAATATTGGGCTGAGCATGTGCACGGTCATACCAGGCTCGTAGAGATCAAGCAGCGCATCGTAGGGATGCTGGCTGTATCCACGGTGCTGTGCTTCTTCCCGCGCAAGTTCGACAAGTGTAGCCAGATCATCGCGAAAGAGCGCAAACGATGACCTCGCACGCGCTTGTTTCCACCGCTCTTGCGCAAGTGTTGTAACACGCGCTTTTCGCCGGACGAAATCCTCTGGCAGTGCGACAGCCTGCTGGACCTGCCGAATAAAGACCCGCACGATGCGCTTTTCGAACTCACTGAGCTCACCATCAATCGCAGAGAGCGATTGCGCAAAACCCTCCGCCAGACGTTGAGCGCTGTCGCTGGTCAGGATTGAATGCGCCATCGCACTGAGCGTTGCAATCTGTTCAGCACGCGCCGCTGCAGCAGCAGGAGGCATGTAGGTTTCTTGATCCCAACCGAGCAGGGCAATCGCCGACTGAAGGTCCGAGGCGTTTCGCATCAAGCTGAGCACTTCGTGATATGCACGTTGCGGTTCCATCATGTGCGGAGAAATCTGTGGAACAGATACAAGGCATCGCTGGCAGATGACACATCTACCACAATCGGGCTGTATTTGCCGACAGCGTGTGCTGTGGACGGTGCGACCTCAACCAACGCGTTGCTCATAGCTGAGCAAGTATTCAAGCCAGGCACTCCCGAGCTTTTCGAGGACACTGTTCATTGCGAGT
>BEHW01000072.1 GCA_002898675.1 bacterium HR20 | reverse complement strand
AACAGTGACCGCGGACGTGTACTCCTCAAGTATGGCTTCCCAACACAAATTGACCGCGCCTACTTCAACATGGACGGCGCTCGACCACATGAAATTTGGCGCTACGACAACATTCAAGGTGGGGTCATCTTCGTGTTCGTAGATATTGACGGGACAGAAAACTTCGTCCTGGTGCATTCCACAGCGCTCTACGAAATCCGCAACGAGAATTGGTACCGCCAATTTGCGATGCCGAACTATCTTGACCCCAACGGGCCAGTACGGTAAGCATATGCATCTGTTGCACATCCTCGGCTGGATCTGCTGGCGCCTTGGCCATCGGGGCAGGAGAGCACTTGCGCAGGTGGTGGGATGGATTCTGTCCGCGGTTGCTCTTGGTCGGAAACAATTGACTGTCCAAAACCTGCGGCGAGCGTTTCCAAACGCGTCCCCAGCAGAACTCGCCCGGAGAAGTCGTGCCAGCTTTGCTAATCTTGTGCTGGTGTTCGAAGAACTTCTCGCAACACCTTTTCTGACAAGCGATCAACTTCGATCCTATTTCCGTTTTACCAACCCTGAATTGCTCCGCGATGCACTTGGGAGAGAGCGAGGGGTGATTCTCTGGAGTGCACATCTTGCCAATTGGGAGTGGTCCGCGCTTGTTGCAGCGTTGGAGTTTGAGCGCCCACTGCTTGTCGTGGTCAAGGAGCAGCGCAATCGTGTCGTCAACAGTTGGCTCGATCGTGTGCGACGGACGACGGGGAATATCCTCGTTCCCATGTTCCGTTCGGCGCGTGCGATGCTTGAGCATCTTGGGCAGGGAGGGGTTGTTGCTCTCCTCGGCGATCAGGCTGCCGATCCTCGCAGCGATCCGTTCGTGCTGCTCTTTGGCAGTCCGGCTGCAACTCATAAAGCACCGGTATTGCTGGCACGGCACAGTGGGGCAGTACTCCTGTTTGCATACTGCCTGCGGACAGAGGACGGTTGCTACGAGGTGTTCTTCGAACCTGTTCCAGGTGCGCACGATGAATCGGTGCCTGTAGAGGAAGTGGTCGCTCACTACAACCGGCTTCTCGAGCGTGCAATTCTTCGCGCACCAGAACAGTGGGTCTGGCAACACAACCGTTGGAAATATCAACCACGAACTTCACAGAGTAGCAACCATGAAACTTGACCTTTCGGGGCGATTAGCGCTTGTTGGCGGCGCAACAAGTGGCATTGGGTGGGCAGTCGCAAAGACATTTGCGCAGGCGGGAGCGTGCGTTGTCATTGTAGCACGCTCAGAGAATCGGCTCAAGGCTCGCCTTGAGGAGCTCCGCGCAATCAGTGATGCGCAACATGAAGCAATTATGGCAAATTACGACAACCCAAACTCCATCTCCGCACTCATCGAAACGCTGCGCGAAAAAGCAATCGTCCCGGACATCATCGTCAACAATGCTGGAGGTCCTCCTCCGGGGGCACTCACTGAAGCGGAGCGAGATGAGTTTCACCGCGCGCTTGATCGGCTCATTGTCGCCTCGCATCAACTTGTGCAGTACGCACTGCCTCGTATGAAGGCCGAGCGTTGGGGAAGAATCCTCAGCGTGATTTCGACTTCCGTGCGTCAGCCGATCGAAGGGCTGGGAGTGTCGAATACAGTCCGGGCAGCAACTGCAGCCTGGGCAAAGACGCTTTCGATGGAACTTGCTCCCTATGGAATTACCGTCAACAGCATTCTTCCCGGTGCAACGCGGACGGAGCGGCTCGAGCAGATCATCGCCGCCAGAGCTGCAGCGCGGGGAATCGAGCAACGTATCGTCGAGGAGGAGATGCTCCGGGAAATTCCGCTCCATCGTTTCGCCGAACCTGAGGAAATCGCAGCGCTCGCGCTCTTCCTCAGCTCAGAGATGGCCGGATACATTACCGGGGAATGCATACGAGTTGATGGTGGGCGAACTCGTTGCCTCTAAATGCAAAGCGGCGACAGAAGTTCTGTCGCCGCATCCTGCAGTAGCGGGGGCAGGACTTGAACCTGCAACCTTCGGGTTATGAGCCCGACGAGCTACCAATTGCTCTACCCCGCGATCGTAAGGTGTCGCAAAAATACAAATCACGGCTCGATTTTGCAAGGCGTTGTCATCACAAACGACTAATTTTGCGCCAGCATTTTCCGGACACGCGTCGAATGCGACTTCAACTTTCTTGGTTACGTGACTACGTTGACTGGAACGGCAGCGTCGAAGAACTCACGCATACGTTGACCCGTTTGGGAATCGAGGTAGAATCGGTTGAGCACGTTGGTGTTACTGCCGCCAACATCGTTATCGGTTCGGTTCTCAATGTGGAACCACATCCGAATGCCGATCGGCTCCGGGTGTGTCGGGTATTCGATGGGAACTCCTCGCGTCAAATTGTGTGTGGTGCGCCGAATGTGCAGCAAGGGCAGCGTGTAGCAGTGGCACTCCCAGGGGCGGAGCTGCCAGGGGGACTCAAGATCGAACGCCGCACGATCCGTGGTGTCGAATCTGAAGGCATGATTTGTTCAGAACGTGAGCTTGGGATCGGCGATGATCACGCTGGTATTGTGACCTTCGATGGAAACATCGCGCCAGGCATACCGCTGTCCGAGCTCTTCCCCCCGGACGTAGTCTTGGAAATTGGCATTACGCCCAACCGCGCCGATGCACTTTCGCATTTCGGTATCGCGCGAATTCTTGCAGCGGCGACAGGCCACCAGGCACACCTGCCACACGTCCGCATAGCAGATGCGTTCGCTCCGCCGTGCACGATTGAACTACCCTATCCCGATCTCTGCCAGCGTTATGCAGCTCGGGTACTTCAGAACGTAACTATTGCACCATCGCCACTGTGGATGCAGCGACGGCTGGAGCGCGCAGGAATCCGTCCACGGAATGTTGTTGTTGACGTAACGAACTACGTCATGCTTGAATGTGGCCAGCCGCTGCACGCCTTTGATTTTCAAACTATCCGGGGTGGTCGTATCATCGTCCGTCCTGCCAGCCAGGGAGAATCAATCACGACGCTCGACGGCATCGAGCGATCGCTCGATCCGACAATGCTCTGCATCACAGATGTTGAGCGTCCGCTCGCTATTGCCGGTGTGATGGGGGGCGCAGATTCTGCGATCACAGAGGCAACAACGCAGGTGCTGCTTGAGGCTGCGTACTTTGCTCCCGCTTCGATACGGAGAACTGCAAAAACGCTGGGACTTCAAACTGATGCTTCGTATCGCTTCGAGCGAGGCGCCGACATTGAGATGATTCCGTACGCACTCGATCGAGCTGCTGCGCTCATTGCAGAACTAACGGGAGCGTCTGTTTCCACTGCGCTGGATGTCTATCCGCACCCGCGAATGCCCAAAGAGCTTTCGGTGCGCATTGAGCGTGCACAACGCATACTCGGCGTCGAACTCAGTTCCTCTGAGGTCAAGACAGCGCTCATCCGTTCGGGATTTGCTCTCACCGAAGAACGCCCAGAGCAGATCACGGTGCGTGTGCCATCGTACCGTGCTGATATCAGCCAAGAAATTGACTTGCTCGAGGAAATTGCCATAGCACACGGCTACGAGGCTATTCCTGCTTCGTCGAAAGCATCGGTTCCATACGCAGCGCACCGAATCCCTGAGCATCTCCGACTTCCAACGCGACGTGCTGAGATTCGACGCTGGCTTGCGGACGTTGGCTTCTACGAGGCACTCAGCTTTACGTTGCAAGACCCACAGACGCTCCTCGATGCCGAACGTGTGCTCGAACTTGCCAATCCGCTCGGCCGTGAGCGCAGTGTTCTCCGCCAGTGGCTTATTCCTTCGATGGTGGAAATTCTCTCCCGGAATGCTCGGTACGGCGCCAGTTCGATGCGTCTTTTTGAAATCGGCAAGGTCTTTTTCGCATCGTCCGATGGGAGCAATCATCCTGCGACAGAGCACGAACACCTTGTGCTCGCCGTTGCGGGACGAAGCGGACAGCGCCACTGGTTGGAGACGCACCGGTGGGTGGATTTCTACGACCTCAAAGGCGCAATAGAGGCGATGGGGAAGCGATTTCGGTTGAATCTTCATTGGCAACCTGCTCAATCACCGGTAGCAACAGCCGAATGGCTCATCGCGCCGGTGATGGAGATCTGTTGCGATGGCCACGCCATTGGCATTGCCGGTCAAATTGCGCCTCGATTGGCACGGCGATGGGATATACCAGAAGCAGCGTTTCTTGCAGAACTCTCGCTGGAACCATTCTACCGGACTGCGGACACGGTCCCTCGCTACCAAGCGCCATCGCCATACCCAGTAGTGGAGCGGGATTTGGCACTGATCGTGGACCGCCTCCTTCCAGCACAGGCTTTGGTCGAAACCGTTCATCGTGCAGGGGGCGACCTCCTTCGATCAGTCGAGCCGTTCGATGTATTCGAGCACCCTTCCCTTGGAGAAGGCAAAAAGAGCATTGCGCTCCATCTAACGTTCGCCTCCTCCGAGCGGACATTGACCGATGCGGAAGTCGAACAAGTTATCGAGCGTGTGCTTGATGCAGTTGCCAGACAGCATGGTGCACAACTTCGGACGTTGTAACGTATGGACGGCATGATGGAACACATTCCCGATGCGCTTCGAACTGAGCTCGAGCTGTTCTGGAAGCAGGTGTATAACGTCACGGCAACGCTCAAGACGCTTGGTGAGCAGCTCCGTGCTGCCCGCCAAGCCAATCGCACGCTCGAGGTGCAGCTCAACGAACACCGTACCCACGTTGTGCAACTGGAGACGCAGGTTCGCTCGCTTCAGGAACAGGCGCAGCAGATAGAAGCCCTTCAGCAGGAGCTTTTGCAGTCGCAAGAAGCAATCGAGCAACTCCAGCGTGAAATCGCCGAGCGCGAGCGGCTCCTTCTCCAGCGAGAGCACGAGCTTCGGCAGACTAATACGATTCGAGCCGAGTTGGAATCGCTCCAGAAGCTCTACGCTCAACTGACAGAAGACTACCGCGCCGCACAGCACGCGCTCGAAGGCACTGCGGCGCTCGAAGCAGAGATCCAGCGGCTTCGTAGCCGTATCGCTGAGCTGGAGCATGAGCACTTGCGTTCGGTTGCAGAGCAGGAAGAATTGGCATATCTCCGCACCACGGTAGAGCAACTCCGCGCCGAATACAATCACGCCCTTGAGCAACTGGAGCTGCATACTGTCCTCACCGAGGAACTCAACCAGCTCCGCGAACACACAGCCGAAGCCGAGCAAATCATCGCCCAACTCAAAGCAGAGCTAGAGAGCAAGACAGCCGAACTGGAGCAACTCGCTGCTCGATATGCACAAGCAGAACAAGCGCTCACCGCATCTGCATCCGACGCCCATGTAGCTGAACGCCAAACGGAATTGGAACAGCAGCTCCGCCAGCTCCACCAGGAAAATGAGAAACTCCGCCAGCAATCCCTGGCCGTTGATCGCGAATGCGAGGAGCTTCGCCATCTGCTTGAGGAACGGAGCAGACAGCTCATGGAACTTCGCACTGCCTCCGAACGACTTCATGCACAACTGGCGGAAGTATCGCCAGAAGAACTCGCCCGCCTTCGCCGGGAGGTGGAGCTGGGAGAACGTGCTGCAGCGCAGCAACAGCAGCAGCTGGAAGTCTTGACTGATGAAGTCACGCGTCTACGCGAACAGCTCCATGCTGCACAACAGAGCCAGCAGGAGGTCGAGCGGCGCATCGCAGAGGCGATTGCACCACTCCAGATCAAAATCGAGGCTGCAGAGCGAGAGCGCGAGCATCTCCAGGAACAACTACGCGCCCAACGGGAACGTATCCGGCAACTGGAAGATGAGCTTCGCAGCGAGCTTGAGCGGAATATCCTCCTCAAGCGACGACTGCGGCAGTTCGAGCAGCAACCATCAGCGGTGCAGACATCGCACCTGACCGAGCAGCTTGAGCGTATTGCGTCAGTGCTCGAAACCCTTTCGTCTTCTGCTCCTGCTCAGGAATCGTTTCCCCCGATGGATCAGCTCGAAATGCTGGTAGAACGCATTCGGGAAATTCTGCAGGTCCGCCAGACGCTCCAGGTTGATCCGGCGGTGGTGCAAGCTGTCCGTCAAGCGCGGGAACTCCTCCAACAGCGACTTGCCATTTGAGCCTGCCAAACGTTCTACAACAAAGGGTACCTTTTTCCGTTTTGTTCGGCGGTCAAATGCGTAAATTTGACCAGTGCAACGATGATGACGCTCCTATGACGACGGTGACTGTTACGATCGGTGGACGTCAATTTCGCTTACGATGCGATGACCAAGAACGCACGCTGCGGGCAGCAGCGGAGATCGAGCGGCTGCTGGAGGTGCTCCGTCAGGATTCAACCGACCAATCAACGCCAACGTTGGCAATTTTGGCAGCGCTCAACATTGCCGAGCGCCACGACTGGCTCAGCCAGCATCATCGCCAGACGATCGAATATCTCTGCAGTGAGCTCCGAGCGATGCGTTCACACTTGGAACAAGCGATCACCGAAGCAGTCGCGATGGCTGCCTAACGCGCATGCGGGTGGAATCGCGACGTTCGGAGTTGGTCAACAGTCATCGGTTCTTTGGAAAACTCAAAACGATAGCGAGCCGTACTGCATCATCGTTGCACACGCGTAGCGCAGAACCGATGTGAGTCAAGCAGGGTCGTAGGCTCCGCATCCCAATGGCAGACTGCACCGTGCCATCGAGCATGGCCAGGATCTTCTCTGGCGGCAGGAGCCAGCGGCATGAGGGCTACAACCCACTGTGTGCTGGAAGGGTTCTTGCGATACCCGTCACGCCCCAGAGGCGAGCGATGCATGAAGTACGGCTCGTGCTTTTTTATTCGGTTTCACAATCTCAGAGCTGGATGCGATGGAATACATGACCGTACTCATTCTCGGTGTTATCGGGTTAGTGCTCGGATTTGGAATCGCCTATTTTGCTGGCACACGGGCTGCAGCAGCACGAATTACCGATGCTCAGGAAAAAGCGAAAGCGATTTTGGAGGAAGCAGAAAAAGAAGCGCGCACGCTCAAGAAAGAGCGGTTGCTCGAAGCCAAGGAAGAAATCCACAAAAAACGCCAGGAGATGGAAAAGGAGCTGAACTCCCGGCGTGCGAAACTCCAAAATCAGGAAAAGCAACTTGCCAGCCGTGAAGAGGCGATTGAAAGCAAGCTCGAGCTGATTGCACGCAAGGAAAAGCAAGTTCAGCAAGCCGAGCAGGAACTCCAACGAAAACAGCGCATCATCGAACAAAAACTCAAGGAAGCCGAAGCACTCGTCGCTGAGCAAAATCAGCGCTTGGAACGGATTACAGGCATGACGCAGGAAGACGCCAAGCGCTTCTTGATCGAAAACATGGTCAACGAAGCGCGCGCCGAAGCAGCGCTGCTCATCAAGCAGATTCGGGACGAAGCCAAACAGCAAGCGCAGCGCGAGGCACAGAAACTTGTCATCGAGGCAATCCAGCGGACGGCGTCGGATCACTGCGTCGAGACGACAGTCTCGGTTGTCTCGCTTGCAAACGAAGAACTCAAGGGTCGCATCATCGGCAAGGAAGGACGGAACATCCGCGCCTTCGAATCCGCCACCGGTGTTGATCTCATCATTGACGATACACCGGAAGCTGTTGCGATTTCCGCATTCGATCCATACCGTCGGGAGGTTGCGCGTATTGCGCTCGAACGGTTGTTAGCCGATGGGCGCATCCACCCAGCTCGGATCGAGGAAATCGTCGAGAAAGTTCGGAAGGAAGTGGACGAAGAAATTGTCCGCGCCGGGGAACACGCTGTCATGGAACTCGGCATTCACAACATGCATCCAGAGCTTGTCCGCCATGTCGGGAAAATGAAGTATCGTTCGAGCTACGGGCAAAATTTGCTGGCGCACTCGGTCGAAGTTGCATTCCTTGCTGGAACCATGGCAGCTGAGCTTGGGCTGGACGTCCAGCATGCCAAGCGGGCAGGGCTACTCCACGACATCGGCAAAGTTCTCGACCGCAACACCGATGGACCGCACGCGTTGCTCGGAATGGAACTTGCCAAGCGTTACCGTGAACATCCAGTCGTCTGCAACGCAATTGGCGCACACCACGAAGATATCGAGATGGAAACGCCGATTGCTGTGCTGGTCCAAGCGGCAGACTCGATAAGTGGTGCACGTCCAGGAGCGCGGCGCGAATCACTGGAGCAGTACATCAAACGGCTCGAAAAGCTCGAAGAAATCGCGATGAGTTTCGATGGCGTACAGAAAACCTTTGCGATCCAGGCAGGCCGCGAAATCCGCGTCGTCGTCGAGCCAGAAAAGATTGATGACTTGACCGCCGATCAACTGGCAACGGAGATTGCCAAACGCATCGAGCACGAAATGGAGTATCCCGGGCAAATCAAGGTGACGGTCATCCGCGAGCGCCGCAGCTACGCAATCGCGAAATAGGAAGGTACGCGGCGCTTCATCGCCGCATAGGCACTGACATTGCCGCAAGCGCATCGCCGACGTTGCTAAAGGATGCGCTTTTCAGTCTTCGTGTTTTCGTTGGTTGGACCGTAGTCTGCCTCGTACGCTTCGAGTTTTTTGCGGAGGTCGTTGCAGATTTGCGTGTGGATTTGGCAAATGCGGCTTTCCGTCAAGCCGAGCATCTCGCCAATTTCTTTGAAGGTCATCTCCTCGTAGTAGTAGAGCGTCATGACAAGTCGTTCGCGCTCGGGGAGCTTCTGGATGTATTGGCGGACAAACTCGACGCGCTCATCGTGGGCAAGCTGCGTAAAGGGATTTTCGCCATCGTAATCGGGAATTTCTTCGATGGTATCGTGCTCGTTGCCGTCGTCGTCGTAGCTTGTTTCGGGGGTGGAAAGTGAAAAGGAAGCATTCGCTGCCGCCATTGCTTCGAGGTATGACTGATACTCTTCGGGGGTAATACCGAGCATCGCTTGTAGTTCATCCGGTGAGGCTTCGCGCCCAAGTTCACTGCGGAGGCGGTCGCTTGCCTCGGTAAGCTCTTGCACCTTCCGACGAGCAGAGCGGGAGAGCCAGTCGAGTTTGCGCATTTCATCGAGAATGATTCCACGCACACGAGGTACAGCAAATGTTTCGAACTTGATGCCACGCTCCGGTTCGAACCGTTCGATCGCATCGTTCAATCCGAGCAGACCCACGTGCAGAAAATCTTCCTCGCCGAGCAGCGAATTGGAAGGAATCGTCATGTTGTAAAGCGTGTACCGAACGATCCACATGTAGTGGAGAAGCAGTTGCCGTTTGATCTCGATTTTTCGTGCCTTCGGTGTTCGACGAGAACGGAGCTCCTTCCACAGGTCCGCGAAGGCAAGCTCATTGGTTGGTTCAGCAGGAGGTCGTTGTTTGGTTGCCATCGGTTCTTCGGTCATTGAGAAACAGTGTGTTCAGATTCTTGTGATGTCGGCTGGTGCGAGCGTGACGCAGGTGGAATCGAAAGCATGGCAGCCATCTGTTCCTCACGAGCAAGCTGGAGCGCTTGGTTGAGCTCCTCTTGCTTGGTGTGGGCAATCGCGGTGACGATCGCAACCATAACGATGCTGCCAGCGACGGCAACACCGACGAAGACTATCGTCGTGCGAAGTAGGATGCTGTACAGGTCGCTTGCACCGGCGGCAATCTGGAGCAGCATACTGATGGATGCTGCAAGTGTGCTCAAGTGGAAGACCACACCGAGCGGAAATCGAACGGACTGCTCGGCTTCCGGTGCAGTGTCTGTCATTGTTCGTTTGCGTTTGCTCATTGCCCTCGAGCGAAATGATACCGATTCTGTGGTGCTGAAAACAGAAACTGCATCAGATGGTCAATGCTCGGTTCGACCAGATCATCGGGTAATCGTGTGCCTGTGGTCATGAGCGAGAGGGGAACATTGCATTCCCAGAACAGCGGCAAGAGGTGCCCGCACTGTGGCGCTTCGTCGAGCTTGGTCAGAGCAATTCGGTATTGCTCATTTGTTGCCGCTTGTTGGAGGAGTGATCGGGCGATGTCGCGATCGGTCGTGGCAGGGAGCGTGCAGATGACGACACCTCCAGCTGCGACCGTGGCATCAGCAAGTGTAGCACTCTGTATGCTGCTCCGTCCACTCGGTGGAGGAAGATCAACCAGCGCAATCCCATCGTTGGGGAGAACTGCAAGGTCGCTCTGCGTGCGCGCTGTGATAAGGTTGAGCCCAACAATAGTTGCAAGCGAGCGGAGCTGTTCGTTTGCGGCGATTCGCTCGGTGTCGGTAGCGACGAGTGTAATCCTGTGCTCAGGATATACCTTCTGGAGCGAGAGCGCAACCTTCATCAACGTCGTTGTCTTGCCGCTCCCGCTTGGTCCACTGAATGCGATGATCGAAGGCACCGACGTTGCAAAGATTGGCTCGATCGGGAGAAGTTCTGCAAGGGTTGTACGGAGTCGCTCGATGCATTCTTCCGTGGTCGTCGGCTGCTGTCCGTTAGCAATATGTGCAACGAGAAAGCCTGCGTGATGTTCGGCAAACCCCGCATTGCGGAGCATCTCGTAGATCTGCCGGTACGGATCAGGTAGAATGGCGCTATAACGGTATGCGACCGCGTGTGTGATTTCGGTTAGCTTTGCCGACAGACGATGGATGTCTTCTTGCAGCTGCGCAATTGCACGTTGCTCGGTTGATGGAGTAGCTCCGCGTTCGATGTAGTACCGTAAGGGAACCGGTTCTCCTGGCGAGTGCCCGCGAACTCTCGATGGTGGAGATGCTGCTCCAGCAGCATCTGTGAGGATAGTCGTTGTGAACGCTTGCCTGCTCGCTGCCATACCCACGACTTCGGCAAAGGGCATGCCGTCGGTGTCAACACCTGAGCGAGTTGCCAGAAGGAGGGCGTCGTCACCAAGCTCTCTGCGCATGGCATCGAGTGCTTGGCGGAGCGTTGGTGCGATAAACTTTTTCGTTCGCGTCGTTGTTGGCACAGGTGCCTCCATGCAGTGTGCTCCAGGTTGAGATTGATTCCAGAAGGTGTATCCGTAAAAACTGTGCCAGCTTCGTTCTTCGCCACTGCGTGCGCACGCAATGATCGGCGCTGCGCTGCAACTCACCTGGGGATGGGGGCAACGAACCACCTGGCGCTCCGTTCAAGGTTCGGGGCGAGACCGTCGTATATTGCACTTGAAATTTGGTATGGCTCTCACTCCCATTTTCCTCGCAGACACAAGCATTCGTCGGTACGCAATGCGCCATACGTTGCAGGGCAAGAGAGCACGCAGTAGGTAAGTGATGTCCGCAACTTGGCGGAGCATCAATGCAGAAACCAA
>BEHW01000071.1:2500-11288 GCA_002898675.1 bacterium HR20 | reverse complement strand
GCCACGGTCGTGGTAACACATTGCACCGTAGCGGATCGCCGATCCAATGCGGACAGTAGCGACATCTTTCACCAAAACCGGAAAGCCTTGTGCGTTGGTGATGGGGATATTCTCAATGTCCGTGATTGAACCGAGGAACCCTTCGGTGCGAATGAACGAAACAGTAGGACCTCGCTCGATGTACGCGCCACCCGCATTGCTGCTGTTGCGCTCGATTGCACTGGCGACATCGCTGATTGTCACTCCAAGCGATGCGAGTCGGTCGGGTTCGATGACGACCTCGTATTGCTTGAGAAGTCCCCCGAAGCTTGCGACATCGGCCACACCAGGGGTGCCGAGCAGTTGCCGCCGCACGATCCAATCTTGAATAGTCCGCAGGTCGGCAAGTGTGTAGCGACTTTCATAGCCGGGTTTGGGGCGGACGACGTACTGGTAAATTTCCCCAAGACCAGTGGTTACTGGTGCAAGCTCAGGAATGCCTGTTCCGGGGGGCAATTGCAAGCGAACCGTTGCAAGGCGCTCGCTGATTTGTTGTCGTGCCCAATAGGTGTCAATGTCATCGTCGAACACCAGGGTGATGACCGACAGACCAAAGCGGGAGAAGCTCCGTAGCTCAATAAGTCCGGGGATGTTGCTGCATGCCTGCCCGATGGGAAAGGTGATAAGTCGCTCGACGTCGGGTGCACCGAGTGCCGGCGAGATTGTGATCACCTGCACTTGATTGTTGGTAATATCAGGCACTGCATCGATCGGCAAATGGGCAAGATTCCATGCGCCGATCGCAGCGAGGACAGCTGTGACAGCAAGCACAGCACCACGCCAGCGCAGTGCCAATCGAATGATGGCACTGATCATGGGTCATCAATGGCAAATGTGGAACAAATCGGTATGGCGCTCTCTGCGCGATGAGATGCTACGCGAGGGGTAATGCTGGTGGGTGCCAGATCGCTGGTGGAATACCGCTCAGGAGAGTAGTCGGCAGGTGGGATGAATACTGCAGATGTTGTGGAGGAAGGTCGTTGAGTGTAATCATGTCAAGCGGGAGCGGTTCAGCCAGGAGGAGCAATGCACCGGGAAGTTCGACCTTGAACGGGAGCTGAAGGTCCTGCGCGCGATCGGCGTCGTAGATGTCGTCGTGGAGGTAGTGTTCGGCAAAGAATGCAGCAATGGAGAGTTTCTCGCGGCTGACGTGATCGAGGTAATGAATCACCAGCAGCGGTAGCTTAGCCAGTTGTGGGAGCTCCGTTGCCGTGCCGACAAAAAGTAGCAGGAGAAATGCAGCACCGACCTTTCGCATGATGTGCAAATTTAGCATGTTCTACCTCGTGGACAGAGGGCAATCTTGTAATAGGTTCTCCGTCTTGAGGCGCTGACCATTTAGATCGAGTGCGCCGATGGAATCATTGCAGCTTTTTTTGGTGGAATTCGACATCACCGATTTCGACGAAGAAATGGCACGTCGAATCCCGGAGCAGCATGAGCTGTTGCTTCGGCTAATGCGCTCTGGGACGGTGACGCACTTTGCAGTTTCGAGCGACCGCGAGAAGCTGTGGATATTTTTTCGCGTCAAGGACATGAGCGAGCTGCTGCGGACGATTTCTTCGTTTCCACTTGTCAACTACATTCGTCCGAAGTTCTATCCGCTGTTGTTTCTCGAATCTGCTGTTCGGGCTGCTCCGATGTCGCTCAATTAGTGAGGGCAAGCCGTCGTAACTTCGCGCCAGGTCGGTTTACTCGAACGTTGAATGGCAACGCACCTGTTTACCTCTGAATCGGTCTCCGAAGGCCATCCCGATAAACTTTGCGACCAAGTTTCCGATGCGGTGCTCGATGCAGTGCTTCGGGATGATCCCGATGGTCGCGTTGCGTGCGAATGCTTTGCAACAACGGGGATGATCGTCGTCGGTGGTGAGATCACAACGACGACATACATTGACCTGCCAGAACTTGTGCGCGGTGTCATCCGGGAGATTGGGTATACCAAGCCAACGTATCGCTTCGATGCAGAATCGTGCGCAATCATCAATGTCATCAACAAGCAGTCACCGGACATTGCGCTCGGTGTTGATAGCGGGGGTGCTGGCGATCAGGGAATCATGTTCGGCTATGCTTGCAGGGAAACCAGTGCGTACATGCCGTTGCCGATCATGCTCGCACACGGGCTGGTGCGTCGTCTTGCGGAGATACGGAAGACACAGCCGGACGTTATGCCGTATCTCGGTCCAGACGCGAAAAGCCAAGTGACGGTTGAGTACAGCGATGCTGGTCAGATCATCGGTGTTCGGGCAATTGTCATTTCAACGCAGCACGACGATGGCGTTTCCCAACAGCGCATCGAAGCGGACATCCGAGAGTATGTCATCCCAGCGGTGGTCCCTGCTGAGCTGCTCAGCCAACAAACGCGATACTACATCAACCCAACGGGGAAATTTGTCATCGGTGGGCCGCACGGGGACACGGGATTGACGGGGAGGAAAATCATCGTGGATACCTATGGCGGCCGAGCACCGCACGGGGGAGGTGCATTTAGCGGGAAGGACGCAACCAAAGTGGACCGCTCCGCAGCGTATGCGGCGCGCTACTTGGCGAAAAACATCGTTGCCGCTGGGCTTGCCGATGAGTGTACCATCCAGCTCAGCTATGCAATCGGCGTTGCCGAGCCAGTTTCGATCATGGTGAACCTGCACGGTAGCCGCACAGCGGAGAGTGCTGAGCTGGAGTCATTCATCCGTGAGCATGTGGATTTGACCCCAAGGGGTATCATTGCACGCTTTGGACTGCGGCGCCCGATTTTTCGCCGGACATCAGTCTATGGCCACTTCGGGCGAGAGGAATTCCCGTGGGAATCGCTCGATTTAGTCCCGTTCCTGCGGGAGCACTTCAGCGTCCGAGCCAGCGACGGTGTACAGGTGCAGCTTCTGCAAACGCAGTGAAATTTTCTCAGCGTGCAGTATTTTTGCACCGCACGTAGTGCGGAAGTGGCGGAATTGGCAGACGCACCATCTTGAGGGGGTGGCGCCGAAAGGCGTGCGGGTTCAAGTCCCGCCTTCCGCACAAGGAATGCCCGCCGATGCTCCATGCGTTGGCGGGCATTGTGTTTTCGTAACCATTCCGGCTAAATACCGACCACGAGATTTGTAGTGCTGTTGGATTCCTCGAAGGAATGCTTCTATGATTCGTCGCGTACTTTTCGCACTGGCAATGCTGAATGTTGCTGCCCTATCCGCAACGCCGCGGTTGGTCGTTCTCCTCTGCTACGATCAGCTTCGCGCAGATCGAATCGAAGCTGTGCGGCCGTGGCTTAGCACGCAAGGCTTTCTCCGCTTGCTGGGGGAAGGCGTTGTTGCTGAGCGTTGCATGTTCGATTACGCAACGACGGTCACGGCAGCTGGGCATGCAACGATTGCAACAGGGTGCAACCCAGCTCGCCATGGAATTGTAGGCAACGATTTTGTCATCGGCGATCGCGCACTCTACGCAACCGACGATACGCTGCTCGGTATTCCCTCGCCGCGGCTGCTGCTCAAGCCTGCGCTCGGGGACTATCTGAAGGCAAACTCTCCACAAAGCAAGGTATGGAGCTTTTCGCACAAGGATCGGGGAGCGATCTTTTTCGGCGGGCACAAGCCCGATGGTGCATGCTGGCTTATACCACACGTTGGGTTGGGAAGCTCACGGTACTATCAGCCGCTGCCAAGATGGATCGCCCAGTTCAACCGTGACTATGCACCAGCGCGCGCTGCTGGAGCTGTGTGGAGTGCGCAGTATGTATCGCCGGCACCATTGGATACGGCGGAATGGGAAGGCCGCTTTCCTGGAGGAACCACCTACTTTCCACACTCTATCCCTTCCGACACAGCTCGTGATGATTTCTGGCATGCATTTGCCCTGACGCCGATGGCGGTTGAGTGGCTCTTTCAAGCAGCGCGCGCATGCATAGAGCACGAACAGCTCGGCAGGGATTCAATCCCAGACTTGCTCTGCATCAGCGTTTCGACGACGGACCTTGTCGGTCACCTTTTCGGACCGGATAGCCGAGAGTTCGCAGAGCTCCTCGTCGCGTGCGACCAGATACTTGCCGCATTTCTCGATGAGCTCGACAGGCGCATCGGGCGTGAGCACTACGTGGTAGTATTGACCAGCGACCACGGTGCGGAGAGCATCCCAGAACTCATGCGCGCCCAGGGGCAGGATGCTGGGCGGATTCGCACTGATACGCTCCTTGCTCGAATCGAACGATGGTTTGCAGCACAAGGTGGCTACACTCGACGTGGGCGGCTTGTACGATACTTCTTCCCTCCATGGCTCTGGCTGAATCGCACTGCTGCAAAAATGGCTGGTATCCCCTTTGATACTCTTTGCACGCGCTTGGCGCAATGGCTCGCTACGCAGGAAGGGATCGGGATTGTGATGACAGCACGCCAAATTCAACACCAAGCCCTGGATACTGGAATAGTTGGCCTTGTGGCTCGGAGTTACAACGCAGAACGATGTGGCGATCTTGCGCTGTATCCCAGGGAGCGTTGGATCTTTGGCACAACACCAGCGCAGCACGGCACACCATATTCCTACGATCGATGGGTACCGCTTGTGTTCTTTGGCGGACAGTTGAAGCCGGGCTCGATAGATGCTCCCAGTTCTCCGGCCGATATTGTGCCAGTTCTTGCGCGACTACTCAATCTTTCGATTGGCCAAGTGGATGGGAAGCCGTTGCCAGTAGGGGCACGTCGCCAATGATGGCACAGAATTTTTTGAGGGCAACGAAAATTTTTCTTGCATCGTAGGAATTTCTTTCGTAAGTTTGTCAGAGAAATTCCTACAGCGCGTTATGCGCTGGGGAAATGTGTATGTTCCACTGTTTCGTTGGAGGCTCTCATGGACGTCCGCACAGTCGGGCTGGAGCTCCTCACCGCTGAGCAGATGCAAACTGTCATCGGCGGTGGTGGTGGTTGGTCCATCATTTGGGAGGACCCATTCGACCCCCGCGCAAATGACCCAACTCCGCCTCCTCCACCAGGAAATGGCTAAGAGCGAGGAGCTCTTGTCAACTGCTCGGGGAGTGCTACCATGAGAACGGACTCTTCTCGAGCGGTGGGTGGAAAAGCGTCCCTGCGCCGCAGTGCGCAGGGACGCTTCTTTTTGTCATCCGCCGGTGCTACCGAACCCGCCAGTGTTTCGCCGACTTGAAGGAAGCTGTTCGACAAGTTGCCAGGTAACGCGCTCATAGCGCGCTACGACAAGTTGTGCGATACGCATCCCACGCTCAATCGTGAACGCCACACTACTTGCGTTGGCTAGAATAACCTTGATCTCACCGCGATAGTCGCTGTCTATTGTACCGGGGGAGTTGAGGCAAAAAATACCGTGCTTGAGTGCCAAGCCGCTCCGTGAACGAATCTGTGCCTCGTAGCCATCCGGAAGTGCGATGGCAAGCGCTGTCGGCACAAGAGCTATGCCGCCAGGTGGAATGACGAGTGGCTCGGCAACAGCAGCCGCAATATCCATTCCGGCAGCACCGGGAGTAGCGTAGGTAGGAAGTGGAAGGTCTGCAAATGCTGAATCAGTGCGTTGGATGAGGACGTTCATCATTGCTGGTGAATGGATCGTGATCTTCGCAGCCTCTGCAGTCGTGGCTCTTGGCAAATTGCTCCCCTTCGAGTTGGAGCGTCGCATGCTGAATCCCAAACTCATCCTTGAGCATGGTACGCAGATCGCGCAGTGCCTGGTCACGGTCGGCGGTAGTAGTCACCACAACGTGTGCACTCATCGCGTGGGAGGTCGCTCCAATTTGCCAGAGATGGAGGTCATGAACGTTTCGAACATCTGGATGGTCTTGCAGTACCGCGCGAACCCTTTCGACGTCAAGGTGTGCGGGCGCCGATTCCATCAAGATTCGGATTGCCCGTCGGATAATGCCGATTCCACTCCGAGCAATGAAGACGGTGATCGCTATCGAGAGCAGTGGGTCGAGCAATGTCCATCCACTCAGCGACATTGCGATTCCCCCGACAATGACAACAAGCGACGAAAGCAAATCGTTGAGTACGTGCAAGTACGCGCTCCGCGTCGTCAAGTGCGACGTCCCACGAAGGACGTACCATGCTGCTCCGTTTGCAAGTGCCCCGATCGTAGCGGTGATGAGCATCGGGGTTGTGTGTATGGCACGAGGAGTGGTGATTCGCTCAACAGCTTCCCAGGCAATCAAGCCACAGAGAACGAGCAACACCAGCCCATTGACAAGTGCGGCCAAAATCTCCACACGTCGCCAGCCGAACGTCAGCTGATGTTGAGCGGTTCGCCGTTGCGCCAGACGCAAGCTCAGGTACGCAATCGCGAGGGAGGAGACGTCCACTACCATGTGCACACTGTCGGAGAGCAAGGCCAACGACGCGGAAAGTATGCTGCCAATGAACTGGATTGCAGCGATGCCAGCAGTGATACCGAGCGCAATTGCGAGCGATCGCAGATCACCTGCGATATGATGGTCGTGGTGATGTGCAGCCATCAATACGGAGCCTGGGACGATTCGACCGTGTCGGTGACGATTGCAACCCCGGCGCTCGTTCCAAGACGTGAAGCACCTGCATGGAGCAGCTCCACGGCTTGCGCACGCGTTCGTATCCCACCCGATGCTTTGACCTTGACGTGGGAGGCCACGTGCTGGCGGAGCAATCGAACGTCATCTACCGTTGCGCCCCCATAGCCAAATCCAGTCGAAGTTTTGATGAAATCTGCACCTGCAGTACTGACAAGATGCGCTGCCCGAATTTTCTCCTCTTGGCTAAGTACACCGCATTCGACAATGACCTTGACGGTTGCACCATTTGCGTGCGCAACGTCCACAACGTGGGCAATATCATCCACGATGAGCTGTGTATCGCCGCTTTTGAGTGCAGCGATGTTGAGCACCATGTCAAGCTCGCGGGCGCCCACCGCCAGCAAGTGTTCTGCTTCGGCTCGCTTGGTCACGGAAAGATTCCCACCGAGTGGAAATCCTACGACAGAACAGACGGGAATTGCTGTCTTTGCCAACTCCTTGACTGCCAGTGGGACGTAACACGGCAAAACGCAGACCGATGCGAAGCCGTACTCGATCGCTTCATGGCAGAGCTGAACAACGCGCTCCGGGGTGCTTTGCTCAGGGCGCAGGAGTGTGTGGTCAATCGCGTGCGCAATGTTCATCGTTAGCGTCCGGTAAGTTGGTGGATTTTCTCGACTCGACGCTCATGGCGCCCTCCCTCGAACGTTGCCTGGAGGAAGGCATCTGCGATTGCAATGAGCTCTTCAATCGTATGGAGTCGGGCGCCCAGGCAGAGGACATTTGCGTTGTTGTGCTGCCGTGCAAGGCGCGCCATTTCTGGCGAGCAGCAGTTCGCAGCGCGAATACCAGTGACTTTGTTCGCTACGATGGAAACGCCAATTCCACTGCCACACAGGAGGATACCCAGATCATCTTCGCTGCTTGCAACGGCGCGTGCAACGGCGACGGCAAAGTCCGGGTAGTCTACAGCATCGTTCGAGAATGTCCCCATGTCGTGCACCTGGAATCCTGCAGCGCAGAGATGATCGGCGAGCGCAGCTTTTGCAGCGTAGCCAGCATGATCAGCGCCGAGAGCGATCCGTATCATCCAACGCGTTCAGAAGGTTCGACATCAGAGCTTTTTGCCGTGATGAGCGCATCAACGCTGAATTGTCCAGCGCCTGCGATGATGAGCGCAAGTGCGAAGACGAAGTAGCTGAGTGCAAATTCTTTCTGTGCCCACGGGCTTGCCGCATGGGCACCGAATGCTGCAACGGCCATTGTACAGGCGATGCCTATTGCTGCAGGTCGCGTCAGAAGTCCGATCGCAACGAGCGCGCCGCCCATGAACTCTGCCCCTGCAGCCAGCCATCCCAGCGCAGCAGGCAGGTGCAGTTTCGATGTGACGGTCTCGAGGAAGCGTTCCATGCCACCGAAGAGTTTGAGGCTACCATGGTAGAGCATCATCGCACCCAGCCAGAGTCTGCACACAAGCAATGCAAGATGTACGTTCCCTGTACCAAGGAGTGTTTTCACTGGGGGACGGTTGAATATTCGACAATTGCTGGTTCTTGGTGAAAAAGCTTTTCTGCAAGGTTGCAAAGAGCGTCCCGATCAATGGAGGTAAGTTCGGAGAGTTCCTTCCACGGGCGCTCTGGGTCACCGTAGAGCAGTGTGGCGGTGGCGAGCATGTCGGCTAACCCTTCGGTCGTCTGGAAGCTTTGGGCGTAGCGGCGGCGAATTTTGTTGCGAGCACGCTCCATGTGTTCCTCGCTCAGCGGTTGCCGAGACAAGAAGAATTCTCGCACCAGTGTTTGCCAGTGCTCAAAGAGCAGATCGGCGGTAATGCTTTTGGTGCGCGCAATAGCGGAGAACTCCAGAAGTGAGGCATGCTCGCGCTGGTCAAGCCCGACATGTGCAGTGTGTGCCAGCATCTCGTCGTACACGAAGCGGCGTGCTACAGGAGAAGAACGCCCCGTGCCCAGCACTGTTGCCAGTACTTTAGCGGTAGAAAGTGTGGAACGATCGTGGATGCCGGGGAGATGGTAGGCGCAGAGAAGCATATCGGCTGGCAGCACTGAATCGCGTTCGACGTGGCGGGCATGTCGCGGCGCTGTTCTGCACTCGTTGTGCGTACCTATGCTCGATGGTGCCAGAGTACTGAACAGCTCCGCAGTTCGCTCAAGCACTGCGGTGATAGACTCAACGCACCCAACCACCGTGAGAACTGCATTGTTGGGGCGATAGTAACGCTCGTACCACTGCCGT
>BEHW01000070.1 GCA_002898675.1 bacterium HR20 | reverse complement strand
CTACGATAGAAAATCGAGCGCCAAGTATCAGAAGCGTTCGCCGCTCCCGGTGGAATCCATGATGTGGCGCAATTTCACCGAAAACCAATAATGCGCCGGTGTGCACATTTGGTCTTGCTTCTATTGGCATGCTCGTGTATGCCACCGCCCCCAGAGCACGTCGAACGCGTGGATGCAAGACTTGCGTTTATCGAACTGCAGCAAGATGAATTCCTCCGCTCACCGGAAGGAGACCTTGCGCTGCCGCTTCCACCAGGATGGACGCTCCTGCCGTTGCCGAGCGATCTTGCCGATGGAACGATTGGAGTGGTGCTCGATTCGGCGATGACGGCAGCAGTCGTCGTGCAACGCTTGCAGCCGACCGAAGCGATCGCTGCTGCACTCGAGCGTGGCGACGTGCGGGGCCTTGCACGTGCGTGCTTTGAGCGGCGCTTGCAGCGGACGGGGAATACCATCCGACTGCTTTCGGATTTCCGTCTTGTTGCACGAGATAGCATGCGGCTTGGCACATACGAGTTTGTCGAAAACGTTCGTGATACTACCGCGCTCCGTCGGACACGCGTTGCAGTTGTACCAACGTCAATGGGTGGGATTTACGAGGTGGCGCTTTCTCCGCTGGTGCTCTCGCTCGACCGTGTGCCAGAGGAACGGATGCTCGATAGTGTGTTCGTGTACGTGATGCAGATTCTCCGCGTGCCATGACTGAGCAGTACCGATGGTGGGAGTATGCCATTCGCGCAATGGCGATCGTTGCCGTTACTGTGTGGTACGGGACACTCTTCCTGCTCCGGCGGATGCTTGGAGCTGCACCAACGTTGACCTACAGAATTTTCCCTCAGTGGGCTCGAGCAGTCCTTCGGGCAGCAGGTGTCGAGCTCCAAGTCAAGGGGAGCGAGATGCTTGTCCGCGAAGGTGGCAGATACGTCTTCGTTGCAAATCACGCATCACTGTTTGATATTCCCGTTCTCCTGGTTGCGTCGCCGTTGCCGGTGCGCATCTTGTACAAACGCGAACTCGAACGTGTGCCGTTTTTGGGGTGGGCGCTGCGCGCTTCGACGTTCATCGCGGTTGAACGGCAACGGTGGCAATCGGCAGGGAAGGCGATCCATGCTGCACTTGATTCGCTCAAGAGCGATGCTGCAGCGCTGCTTGTGTTTCCGGAAGGCACGCGCAGCGTTGATGGGATGCTCGGTAAGTTCCGTCGAGGTGCCTTTGTGCTTGCGTTCGAGTCGAAGCGTGCGGTCGTTCCGATTGCGATTGTGGGTACAGCAGCGATCCTTCCGCGCGGCACGCTGCGGTTTTCCGGTGGGACGGTCCGCGTCGAATTCCTTCCGCCAATAATTCCACCGCCACTGGAAACGAGAGCCGACGAACAAGCGTGGATTGCAGCACTCCGGGAGCGAATCGCAGAAGTCGTGGGGAGAGCGCTCGAGTAACACTGCCGTAACGTTGCGGTTGTCGTACCGATACAAGCCCGCCGAATTTTTGCGGTACTTCAGTACGCTCATTTCGTAAAATTGCAACTACAGACTTTCCCACCCTCGACGTACCATCACACTCTTCCTCCCAACACCCTGGAGCGTGCTCCCAGACACGCTTCGATGAGTATGTTTCACATTAGCGTTGATGTCCTATGCATGTTGTTGCCCTCGTTCTCCTGATTGCTGGTATTGCCTACGGGCAAGGTGTGACGACTGCCACGATTTACGGCAAGGTGACTACACCGAGTGGCGAACCGCTTGCTGGCGCAACAGTTGTTGCACGCCATGAGCCTTCGGGCACCGTCTATGGCGCTACTACGCGCCGCAATGGTGAGTACACGATTCCTGGCATGCGTGTCGGTGGGCCGTACACGCTCCGCGTTTCGATCGTCGGCTATCAAAAGCAGGAGCGGGGAGGCATCTATTTGCAACTGTCGCAGAGTCTGCGGCAGGATTTTGCTCTTGTCGCGCAGGACGTTCAGGGAAAGGAGGTTCTCGTTGTGGCAGAACAGAGCCGGCTCCTGAATGCATCACGGACGGGAGCAGAAACAGCAATTGACCAGCGCACGACAGCGACACTGCCGACCATTACTCGGCGAATCGAGGACATCACCCGCCTGACGCCCCAAATGGGCGCGAACATGACTTTCGCAGGACAAGACAATCGCCTCAACAACATCACGGTTGACGGTGCCTACTTCAACAACTCCTTCGGGTTGGCTGGCCAGCCTGGTGACCGTACCGGTGTAGCACCAATTTCTCTGGACGCAATCGAACAAATTCAAGTCAACGTTGCACCGTACGATGTACGGCAGGGTAACTTCGTCGGTGCGGGAGTCAACACAGTAACGCGCAGTGGAACCAACCAGTGGACAGGCTCGCTCTACTACTTTTTCCGCAACCAGGACTTTGTGGGTACAAAAGCACAGGATGCAACGATTGACCCGGGCACGTTCCGGTATTCGATGCTTGGAGCGCGTGTGAGCGGACCGATCATGCGCGATCGGTGGTTCTTCTTCACGAACTTCGAAACAGAAGCGCTTACGCAGCCTGGGACGACGTTCCGCGCCAATCGTGGTGAACCAGTCGGGGGCAACATCACGCGCGTGCGTGCATCGTCGCTTGATTCGCTCAGCGCATTTCTCCGAGATCGCTTCGGGTATGAAACAGGGCCATACGAAGGGTACGACTTCAAAACGCCTGCGCTGCGGTTTCTCCTTCGCTCCGATTACAACCTCGATGAACGCAACAAGCTAACGCTCCGCTACGTGCATCTGGATTCTCGAACCGACGTGCTGCTGTCGAACTCTTCCTCGTTGGGATTCGGCAACCGGCGTTCGAATCTGGACGCGCTCAACTTCAAGAACTCGAACTACGCAATTCTGGAAAACATCCGCTCGTTGGTTGGGGAATGGAATGCAATCCTCGGAGAGAACATGGCCAATCAGCTCATCATCGGGTACTCCCACCACGATGAAAGCCGTGAGCAGCCGGGGACTCTCTTTCCGTTCGTTGACATTCTGGAAAATGGCACAACATACACCTCGTTCGGTACTGAACCGTTTACGCCAAACAACGAGTTGCGCTACTGGACACTCCAGCTACAGAACAACTTCACCTACTACGCCGGAGAGCATACGCTCACCTTCGGTTTGAGTGCAGAGCGGTATCAATCGGAGAATGTCTTCTTCCCTGGCTCGCAGAGCGTGTACGTGTATAACTCGCTCCAAGATTTCTACACCGATGCACTCGATTATCTAGCAAATCCCAATCGGACGACCTCGCCAGTGACGCTCCGACGATTCCAGGTGCGGTGGTCGAATATCCCAGGACTGGACAAACCGATTCAACCGCTCAAAGTTTGGTATGGCGGCGTCTATGCGCAGGATGAGTGGAACATCCTTCCATCCTTGCGGCTGACGGCAGGACTGCGCGTGGATGTGCCGTTCTTTGAAAACACCGGCTATCACAATCCACAAGTTGATACTCTGACCTTCCGCGATGAACACGGCAACGCGGTGCGGTATCGCACCGACAAGATGCCCGATCCGAATCCGCTCTTTTCGCCGCGTCTTGGTTTCAACTGGGATGTCTCCGGCGATCGCACCACGATTGTTCGTGGTGGGACGGGAATCTTCACCGCACGTCCGGCATACGTATGGATTTCGAATCAAATTGGGAACAACGGTGTCCTGACTGGCTTTGAGCAGCTCGACAACACGACTGCGCGGCCGTTCCATCCCGATCCGAACCACTACAAGCCAACCAACGTCAGCGGCCAGCCCGCGCGCAGCTATGAGCTGGCGCTCACCGATCCCGGGTTCAGATTCCCGCAACTGTGGCGTTCCACGCTCGGTGTTGACCAGCAATTGCTCTTCGGATTTGTTGGTACTGCTGAATTCCTCTACGCGCGCGATGTCAACGGCATCTACTACATCAACGCCAATCTCAAGCCTGCCGATGCTGCCTTCACTGGGCCGGATAACCGTCCGCGGTGGACGAGCGGTAATCGTATCAACTCGATGGTTACCAGTGCGGTCGTGCTGAAAAACCAGAACGTTGGGTACTCGTGGAACATCGCGTTCTCGCTCGAACGGCCGTGGATGGATAATTGGTACTTCAAAGCAGGCTACAGCTACGGTGTGGCGAAAAACACCGTTGATCCTGGCTCGATTGCTTTCGGTTCGTGGAACAACAATCCGCACGCAGGCGATCCGAATAATCCAGGGCTGGGCTTTTCGGCAAACTCACCTGGCCATCGCGCATTTGCCACCGCATCCTATCGCTTCGAATACTTGAGTATCGGGGCGACGACGCTCTCGGTCTTCCTCAACGGTCAGACAAATGGCAATGCGAGCTATGTCTATGCCGGGGACCTCAATGGCGATGGCGGAACAAGCAACGACCTTATCTACATCCCGCGCGATAAAAGCGAGATGAATTTCCAAGATTACAGCGTCAACGTCAACGGGCAGAACGTGACGTTTACCGCCCAACAGCAAGCCGATGCCTGGGAAGCATACATCGAGCAAGATCCATATTTGAGCAAGAATCGAGGCAAATACGCCGAACGCGGGGCACTGTTTTTCCCCATGGTTTGGCGGGCGGATCTGAGTCTGACGCAAGAGATTGCCGGCGACCTTTTTGGTAACCGCCAGGGACTTCAGCTCCGACTCGATATTCTCAACTTCACAAACTTGCTCAACAAGGACTGGGGTGTTGGGCAAATTCCCGTCTCGACACAGCCGCTCATTGCCCGCGGAGCCGATAGCCAAGGTCGTCCGATCTACCGTCTCCGCAACATTGGCGATAAACTCATTGATCGGACCTTCCAGCAGTCGGCAACGATCAACGACGTCTATCGCATTCAGCTCAGCCTACGCTACACGTTCAACTAATCGCCCGCTGCTCTCAACGCTGTGTGCAAGCTCGCGCACAAGCGGCCACAGGAGCAATTCCTGTGGCCGCTTGCGCATCGTACCGAGTTGACAGGGTCACCTCCTCCATGCCCCTGTGCCGCGGGTGTTGCGGTCAACTCGGCAAGCTGTTTACCATTCAATGCCGAACGAACAAAAGCCTTGCCGCCCGATCAAGCTCGGGACGTACCGCGGCTGAACCACGTCGAGCGCGTTATTGAGGCCTGCGGCGATGGTGAGTTTGGCGTTGTTTCCTGCAAGTGGAATTTGCTTTTCGATGCCAAGGTTGACCAACCAGTAGCCTGCTACAAGCTCGGCAGGGGTATCGAGCAGTTGGCCAAGATATTGTGTGCCACTGTAAATGTCCGGATTCGATGCGCGCTGGAGATCGCCAAATGCTCCGACGTACTGCGCACGGAGGTTTGCACGAACGTTCCACGGTAGAATGTCCCACTGGATGCGAACAGTTCCGGAGTGAAACGGCCGGTACCACAAGCCGTAGTATTCACTCCGCCTCAGGCGGTGGAACTCTCCTGTTGAGGGGATCAAGTAGCCAGCCGTCCCGGCAGCGATTGCATCGAGCACACGCTCGTCGTAGGCTGCAAGCCATTGGTATGACCCCTGCACGGAAATGCGGTGCTGCCCAAGCTCTACGCTCGACGAGGCCATCAGCAGCAGGCCATACGTCTGCACTGCAGCGACATTCCGATACGTAAACACCAGTGGAAATTGCTGGTACGGGTAGTACTCGATCAAATCTCGAACGCGATTGAAGAAAAGCAGTGCATCGAGGAACACGTGTTGGAATGGCACATTGCCGAGTGCGAGAGAATCGAATGCAACGGTTGTGCCTGCCATCAGCGAAAGTGACTGTTCGGGTCGGAGGTCAAGTCCGAGCATCCGCGCGCCGAGCAATTGATACCCAGCACCTGCCGGACTGAAACGAATGTAAAGCTGACGCATGTCCGGTGCTCGGAAGCCTTCGCCGACTGTAGCCGTCAGTGCAATGCGGGAAGAAAGTGCATAGCGCACCGAGAGACGTGGAAGCAACGGAATGCCGCCGAGAAATACAGACCGCGGCGCGCCGAATGCACTCGTCCAATCCGATCGGAGCGAAAGTGCATAGGAGAGCTTGTCGTTTGGATTGCCTTCCCACTGCACAAACGCAGCGAGCGTGCGGTAGAGAGGCCGGTCTGGATAACGGCTGCCGCCCGCATCATCGTAGAGCAATTCCACTCCTGCCATTGCTCGGTTGCGAAACGATACAATTCGATCGTATTGCACGAACATCCGTCCTGTCCGGCGTTCGAAAGAATCAGCGCTATCGGTTACGGCTTGCGATGCTGCAGCGAAGGTGTAGCCTTCGCGGTATGCAGTGCCATACAGTTGCGCGCTCACTCGTCCGAACGTGCTGAGCCATTCGACGCCAGCGCCGAGCGAACGATCGAGGATGCCAAGCGAACCATTGACGGTGGTAACATCGCCTGCTTGTGCCTGGAGAAGCTCCCCGCGTGTTGTGCTTGCGAAAACGCGTGCCGATGCTGTCGCGCGGAGCGCAGACGAGGGCATCCACCGCAGTCGTCCACTGAGCGTGTAGTCGTTGCTCGCAGGGTATGGGAATCGGCTGGTATCTTGTGCGATAGCGAATGCCGGCGTGCCCCGCACTACGCTGAGCAAACCAGCCTCGAGTGCATCGGACCCGTAGAGCTGCTCGGCCTGCAGTTCTGAAGCACCACGGTAGAGGTAGCGCCCCAACACTCGCCCATGCCAGCCTTCGTCCGGACGGCGGGTGATGATGTTGATAACGCCTGCAAGCGCATCGCCGCCATAGAGGCTCGACAGCGGCCCCCGCACGACCTCGACGCGTTCAACGTTACCAACCGATAGCCGCTGAAGATCGAGTACGCCGCCCACACGGCCAGTAAGCGGCTGCCCGTCAACGAGAATGAGCGTATAGTCCGGGCTGAGCCCCATCATCTGAACACCGCTTCGCACACTACCGGGGGCGATGAGCAAACCTGGCTGTTCGCGCAGTAGCTCACCGACTGTTGAAATTGCAGTGCCGCGGACCTGCTCGCCACCGACGACTTCAACTCGCACCGGTGCTCGTTCAACGGGGGTTTCTGCCCGCGTTCCCGTTACGACGATCGCTTTCGTTTGGTACGAAACTGTATCGGGGGATGTCAATCCGTTGGGCACTGGCTGTGCCACAAGATCGAATCCGACAAGAAGTGTGGTCAGGAGAATACAGCGGAGCATCACGATGAGAGGGTGTTCGCGATGCAAAAATACGCAGCACGGTCAATTTTTGTAAAAACACGCAATTGCTTCAGTAGCGGAAGTGCTTGATCGGCTCGCCTTTTTCGCCGATTTCCGTCATCGCCTCGATGCCGATTTGCAGGTGGAGATCAGCGTACTGTTCGGTTACTTTGCGGTCGGAGTCGGCTGTTTTGATCCCCTCTGGCAGAAGGGGAATGTCAGAAACAAGTAGGAGGGCTCCCCGAGAGATTTCGTTTGCGTGGCCAACGATGAAGATCGTTGCCGTCTCCATGTCAATGCCGATGACCGAAAGCTTGCGGAGTCGCTCGCGGAATGCATCATCCCATTCCCACACGCGGCGATTGGTGGTGTACACAACACCTGTGCGGTAGTCGTGGCCATGGGCAATGATTTTGTCGGAGACGAACTTATGCAGTTTGAACGAGGGAAGCGCTGGTACTTCCGGTGGAAGGTAGTCGTTGCTGGTGCCCTCGCCGCGGATGGCAGCGATCGGCAGAATAAAATGTCCGATTTCCGTTGAGGTCTTCAATCCGCCGCATTTGCCTAAGAACAGCACACCACGCGGCGCACGGGCGACAAGCAAATCCATGATGGTCGCTGCATTTGCCGAGCCCATCCCGAAGTTGATAATCGTCAGTCCTGCGCTGTTGGTGGCGGTCTGCATAGGCTTGCCTTCTCCGCGAATGTCGCAGCCGAAGCGCTCGGCGAAGCGAACGATGTAGTCGTGGAAATTCGTCAGCAGGATGTAGTCTCCGAATTCATCAATCGCTGTTCCTGTGTACCGCGGTAGCCAGTTGCGTGCGATCTCAAGCTTGGTCTTCATCGGTAGAGCGCAGGCAGAAAATCCATACGTTCCAAACGTGTTTTGAGCCTTCGAGCAAAATTAGCAATGGAGCGCTCCGTGCGGGCAGTAACATCGCCGCAACATCGGCAAGCTTCGCCGTCAAGCTCCACAAGCTGGCGTGTGCAAGTATATTTGCCGGCATTCTCCACACCATCCGAGAGGATACGATGGCGTCGAAGAAATCAAAGCCGAAAAAATCGTCGCGCGCAAAGGCTGCTTCCCCCGCTAAGAAGGCGGCTGGAAAGGCTTCCACCCCAGCAGTGCGATCGAAGAAGGCGTCACAGAAGAAGATGAGCGCAAGCAAAGCAGCTTCGCTGGCCAAAACGGCAACAAAACGCACAAGTGCGAACGCGTCGAAATCAGCTACTTCGGCTACCAAATCAACTCTGAAGAAAGCCGCTGTGAAAAAAGCGACTGCTACAAAAACTTCCTCTCGTCGAACTGTAGCCAAACGGTCGGCAGTGAAAAAAGTCTCGTCCACAGCGACCGGAAAGAATGTAGCTGCACGCGGTACCAAGACAGCTGCAACACGCAGGAGGGCAACGAAGGCAAAAGCATCCACGCTCACGACGAAAACTGTCAAGAAAGCCACAACCCGGAGCATATCATCGGCAGCAGCTGCAACGAAGGCGGCAGCGCCGGTGCGGCGTGCAACATCGAAGCGTTCCGTTCGTCCACGCGCGCCGCAGCCAACCACACCCACGACCACAACTTCCATGGCAAAACGCAGTACACCCAAAAAAGCTCAACCTTCCAACGGCGGCCTGCAACAGAAGAAGAGCGCAGCGACAAAGCCCGCAGAATCTGCTGCGGAAACGAAGAGTACTGCAGCATCAACTGCGCGCCGGCGCGCTACTCCAGCGCCGGAGCAATCAGCAGCGCCTGCTCAGCAGCCTCCACCGAAACCTGCACCGAAGCCTGCGGTACGCTACTCCGACGAGGAGCTTGAGGAGTTCCGCCAGATCATCCTGGCAGAGCGCGAGAAAACGCTCGACGAACTTCGCATGCTCCGCGAGCGTTTGGAGGACCTGACCAACTACGAAACGTCGGAAGAAACGGGGATCTACTCGATGCACATGGCTGAGCAGGGCTCCGAAGCCTACGAGCGCGAAAAAACCTACGCGCAAATCCAACGCATGACCGACTACCTCCGCAAACTCGACGAAGCGCTCAAGCGCATCGAGGATAAAACCTACGGCATCTGCCGGATGTGTGGTATCCTCATCGCCAAGGAGCGGCTCCGTGCGGTTCCGATCACCACGCTCTCTGCTTCCTGGAAGTTGCGCGGTAAGTGCCCAGAAGATGGGATTGACCGTGTCGGCCCGGATCTCGGCGGCGAGTAAAAAAACAGTCTGCTACTTATCCAAGTCGCGCATCGTCCATGATAGCGGCAACTCCTAAGTAGCAGACGTTCCGAGCTTACGCTCTGGAGGAGCATGAGCGCATCAGGCACTCCGTTGCCCGCACGTCAGTGCTCAGCCGAGTGCGTCCTTGCTCTCACTGCTGAGCACCGGCATCATCCGTGATGCGTTAGCGCTTCAAGTTCGTTACTTCCTGCAACAGTTGGTCACTGACGGTAATCGTCCTCGCAGCCGCTTCGAATGCACGCTGCGTTGAAATCATATCCGCAAACTGCTCGGTCAAATCTACGTTCGATTCTTCCAGTGCACCGCCGACAACACTTGTAGACTGGAAGATTTCGACCGCTGTCCCAACGATCGGAAGACCGCTGTTCGGCGAGACAACGAACATCCCATTGCCATCGCGCGTGAGGCCAGCAGGATTCGAAAACCGCGCGATTGCAAGCTGCCCGAGAATTTCAGACTGGCCGTTGGTGAAGAGTCCGATGATCTTGCCGGTGCTATCAATGCTCAAGTTCTGCAAATCGCCTGGAGGGAAGCCATCTTGCTGGGAAACCGTCAGCGTACTCGATGCAGCGAACTGCGTTATGCCTGAAAGTAAGTCTCCTGCACGTGCAAGCTCGATGGTCAACGTTTTCGTGCCGTCGAATGGCTGCGCACCGCCGCCAAGTGCAGCGTTGAGATCTGCGCCGGCGATGCTCATGTTGAGCGGGGACGCAAGCGAACCATCCGGATTGAACTGCACCGTGGTTGTTGGAAGCGTGAGTGCGTTTCCATCGAGTGTTGCGCTGAGTGTGAATTCTCCGGGGTTCGCCGTCTTCGTAAACGTCAGCTGCAAGATGTGCGTGTTGCCTACGTTGTCGTAGATCGTTACTGACGCTTGGGCTGTTTCGCCAGTGGCAAGCGTCGCGTTCAGGTTCCCGCTGAGTGAAATGGTTTCCGTCTGACGGGGAGCAGAACGAACTCCTGGGTCAATGCGCAAGCCGGAGAGCTGCCGCGCAAGCACGTTGAACCCATTCGCATCCTTGATCGGTCGGCCGTTTGTGTCCCGCACAATGTTATAGCCTTGGATGATTGCACCCGTTGTGCTATCAACGATGTTTCCATCGCGATCGAGGCTGAGTGCGCCTGCGCGGGAGTAGTAGCTCACGCCGTTGAGACGGTAGATGAAGAATCCTTCACCGTTGAGTGCAGCATCGAGCGGACGATTGGTCGTGCGGAGCGCGCCTTGGGCGAAGTCCGTGCGCACTGCGCCCATCCGCACTCCGAGGCCGATCTGGAGGGGATTGCGTCCGCCGAAGACTGCCGATGGAGCTGTAGCAGCTGCGAGTGTTTGCGCCAACTGTTCAGCAAAGAGCGCCTCGCTGGCCTTGAAGCCAATGGTGTTGACGTTGGCAATGTTGTTCGAAATGACATCGAGCCGTTGCTGGTGTGAGCGCAGTGAGCTTACCCCACTGGTCAAGCTCCGAAGAAGAGCCATGTGCTATCCTCCAAAAAACATTGGTTGCGGTAATCTACCGCGGCAGGTCTGAATCTGGCAGGAGGATGCTCGTGTCTTGGTGAGGGCGCATCGTCGGTCGGTCGGATGCGCTCGTGGTGGGTCTCCGTACCGGCGTGGTACGGTCCAACCCGCTTCCTGCTAAATCAAGACTGCCGCATCAATGTTGGTGAACACGCTCTCTTGCGCCTGATCGGCTTTGAGCGCAGTGATCACCGTTCGGTTCTTGATGCTGACGATGAACACCATGTCGCGTAGCATCACGAATGCGTCGCGTGCGCCCTTGCGTTCGGCTTTCGCGACCGCTTCTTCCAGTCGGGCAACGTCCTCGCGGCTGAGGTTGACCCCGCGACTCGACAGGCGCGCTTGCGCATGTGCGGAGAACCGCAGTTTCTCACTTTCGAGGATCGCATCGAAGGTGCCTCCACTTGCCGCCGGTTCAGCCTGCGGGGATGTTCCCAGCGGAACAAACGGTAGCGCGACCGGTTGAAGCTCAGCAATCTGCATGCTTGGTTGACTAGCGACGCTGGTGATGACATCCAGCGTTGAATATCGTCGCTACC
>BEHW01000069.1 GCA_002898675.1 bacterium HR20 | reverse complement strand
ACGGGAATGCTCTGGGTCGGCACAACCGCCGGACTTGCTGTGATCGTCAACCCGACAGTTGTTCTCAGCGGCGGAACGCCGTTTATCCGCACGGTGCGCGAACTCCGCGGTGTGGCGATCAACGCAATTGCGATTGATGCACTCGACAACAAATGGATCGCCACCTCCAACGGCATTTGGGTGATCGCTGACGATGGCGCCACAATCCTCGGCACGATCACACAGACGCAGTACCCAGCGCTCCTTTCCAACGATGTGCGATCGCTGGCCACTGATCCATCCCGCGGTCGGCTCTACATCGGCACAGAACGAGGCATCAACCTCGTGCAAACACTGGCAATCGAACCAGAGCAGCACTATAGTCTCCGGCTCTACCCGCAACCGTTCGATCCCGACCGCGAGCTTTTGACCATCGAAGGATTGGCTGCCGATACTGAACTCCGCATCTCAACACTCAGCGGCATGACAGTTCAAACAATTCGCACGCGAAGCCGGACCGCACTCTGGGATGGGCGCAGTGCCGCGGGCGAGCTTGTCCCCGCAGGAATTTACCTCCTCCACGCGGTCTCAGAACAAACAGGAGAAGGCGCGGTAGCGAAAATTGTCGTCGCTCGTTCAACGGCTGGACGGTAGTGGATCAGCAAGTAACGCTTTCGCAAGCTCGGCGACCGTTTCGAGGTACTTGACCTTGCTATCGTCATTGAGCAGCGCTTCGCGTTGTCGAACCAGCGTGCGGCTCCCATTGGCTCCGATCCGCCACAGACGAAGCTCGATGCGCGCGCCATCAGGGGTGCGCACCAGTGCTCCGCTGACGACAGCTTCGACTCCAAAGAATGCCAGCGCTGCCAGCTCTTGCTCTGATGGGGGCATAAGCGGTTCCGGTCCATAGAGCCGAAACTGCGCGTACATGCTGTCGCGCGTATCAACATCCAGTGTGACAGCCCAGGGCGAACGTTGTGCTCCAGTGATCGCTGCCAGAACCCCGCTATAGCTCGTTGCGATTGCATCCTCGAAAAGCTCCCACCGCGGGAGAACGGAGGGATTATCTCGCAGTTCCATGCTGGCGACAGCGACGAGCGCTGCGGGGCGGATGCCACGAGCGCTATCGGTGCGCGCGTAGAGAAGCGTATCGCCAACTGCCACACAGAGCGCACGTTCGAGCGCTTCGAGCAGCGCTGGATCTGCGACCGGTTCATCCGAACGCGACCACCGATGGCGGATCAGCCCGTACCCAATGCCTTTGCGCACCTGCATCGGAGAGCGAAGCACAAGCTCAGCGCGGAGCAGATTTTCAAAGCGGTCGCACTCGACGCTCGCACGCCAGCGAGCACCGAGCGCCGTTGCAATGGAATCGCCTGAGATTCCGGAGCGCCGCAAGCGTTGTACGACCGAATCGCGTAGCGTCACAAGCTCGTACCGACCGCTTGTTTGAAACGCGAGCACCAAACCTGCTTCGATTTTTGGGGGAGAAAGCTGTGCGCGCTCGGTCACTGCGATGCTCTCAAGGAGCACCCTCTCGTGTGGAGACTGGGCACTCCAGGCTGCAAGGGAGCACAGAAGGACAAGTGCAGCTACCACCCAAGCACCCACGCGAAGACGAGCGGTGCAACGATTGTCGCGTCGCTTTCGATGATAAACTTCGGCGTCTCGACTCCAAGCTTGCCCCAGGTGATCTTTTCGTTCGGCACCGCACCGGAATAGGAGCCGTAGCTTGTCGTCGAGTCGCTGATCTGGCAGAAGTAGCTCCACAGCGGCACATCGGTTCGCCCCAGGTCCTGGTGGAGCATTGGGACAACGCAGATAGGGAAATCCCCCGCAATGCCACCGCCAATCTGGAAAAAGCCAATGCCGGGCGGCTGGCAGTTTGCCATATACCAATCAGCAAGCCACGTCATGTACTCGATTCCAGATTTGACGATGTCCGGGCGAAGCTGGCCGCGAAGGACGTACGCTGCAAAGATGTTCCCTGTCGTGGAGTCTTCCCAGCCTGGGACGACGATGGGGAGATTTTTTTCGGCAGCAGCAACCATCCAGGAATCGCGCGGATCAATTTCGTAGTACTGCTCGAGCTCGCCGCTCTGGATCAGTTGGTAGAGGTACTCGTGCGGGAAATAGCGTTCACCACGCTTTTGCGCACGCATCCAGGCTCGTTCAAGGTGTGCTTGCAGGCGGCGGAATGCTTCTTCTTCGGGGATGCAGGTATCGGTAACGCGGTTGTAGTGCTGCTCGAGCAGCTCCTGCTCCTGTTCTGGCGTCAGATCGCGCCAGTTCGGAATGCGCTTGTAGTGCGAGTGCGCCACCAGGTTCATGACATCTTCTTCGAGATTTGCGCCCGTGCAAGAGATGATGTGCACCTTGTCCTGGCGGATCATTTCCGCAAGTGATTTGCCGAGTTCTGCAGTGCTCATCGCTCCTGCAAGTGCAACGAGCATTTTGCCGCCACGCTCGATGAGATCCTCGTATGCACGGGCTGCCTCGAGCAGTGTTGCCGCGTTGAAGTGGCGGAAGTGCTCTTCCATAAAGCGCGAGACTGGACCGCGCTCGATACTTGCCTCGGTTAGACCGATTGGATGCGGAACTGTCAGCTGCTGATGCACTGCTTGTGGATTCATGGCGCTCCTCCCGCCTGAAGATTGGTGGAACATACGGACGGAACGTTTTGCCCTCAAGGCTTGGAGGGCAGCAGCTCTCGGCTCTGCCGAACAGGTTGCAAAGTTACAAATGCACTCCGCCGGCACGCTGTGCGCTCGCCACGCTCCAGCCCAATCATTGCAACGCTCCGAAGCAGCAAGGAAGGCCATCTCGATCGTTTCGATGGTGGTGTTGCCACTGGCCAGGTGCCTACAGTATTTTGCAATTGGCTTCCCAATCGCAATGCGCTAGAACGACACACAGTTAGACCCCATGCAGCACAAGCTGGTCACCATCGAGCGGCACATTGCCGAGCAGCAGCAGCACTTCCCCACCGCGACGGGGGAATTTTCGCGCATTCTTCGGGATTTGACATTAGCGCTACGCATCATCGCCCGCGACGTGCGCCGCGCTGGACTGACCGACTTGCTCGGTTCGACACGTGTTATCAACGTCCACGGCGAAGAAGTCCGCAAGCTCGATGAGCTGGCGCACGACGTCATCTTCCGCGCGATGGATCACGGCGGGCATCTCTGCGTAATGGCGTCGGAGGAAGCCGAAGGGTTGATCCACATTCCGTCGAACTACCGCCGTGGCAAGTACGTGATGGTCTTCGATCCGCTCGATGGCTCCTCGAACATTGATGCGAACATCACCATCGGCACGATCTTTTCCATCTATCGCCGCCTCGATGAATCGCTCGATACCCCAGGCACACTCGAAGACATTCTCCAACCAGGCTATCGCCAAGTCTGCGCTGGCTATGCCGTCTATGGCAGCAGCACACAGCTGGTCTATACCACCGGCATGGGTGTAGATGTCTTCACGTTCGACCCAACGATCGGCGAGTTTCTGCTTTAGCATCCGCAGGTACGCATTCCTCCCAGTGGGAAGATGTACAGCGTCAACGAAGGCAGCTACCACCTCTGGGATGAACGGCTGCGGCAGTACGTTGAGTACTTGAAAACACCGTCGGAGGATCGGCGCCGTCCCTATTCCCTCCGCTACGTGGGCACCGCAGTCGCTGACGTCCATCGCACGCTGTTCTACGGCGGGATTTTCATGTATCCCGGCAATCGAAATGCACCAGAAGGGAAGCTCCGCTTGATCTACGAAGTCAACCCACTTGCCAAGATCATCACCGAAGCAGGCGGGCGAGCCTCGGACGGATGCCGCGATGTGCTCACGATCGAACCAACCGACATTCACCAGCGAACGCCGGTGTTCATGGGAAGCTCCGAGGACGTTACCGAACTTGAACAATTCTTGCGCGGCGAGCATCCCTTCCAGCAGACACTCGCGCATGCGTAGCCCATTTCGGCAACTGGCAAAGGACTCTGCGATCTACGGCACAAGTACCGTCGTCCAACGGCTGCTGACGTTTTTGCTGACGCCGCTCTACACGAACGTGCTCGCACCGGCAGCGTTGGGAGACGTTGCGCAGCTCTACTCGCTCATGGCAGTAGCAACGGCAATCGCGACGTTTGGGTTTGAGCCTGCATTCATGCGCTATTGGGTCGAGCACCGTCCACCTGGCCAGGTGCTCTGGCACTCGCTCGTTGGCGTCGGTGCTCTAACACTGGGACTTGGAGGGGTGGGGATGCTCCTTGCACCAGCGATAGGAACGCTTCTTGCCCTCGAAAGCGCTGATGCTGCAGTGCTCGTGCGCTACGCGATCGGCATTGTTGCGCTCGATGCACTCGCTGCAATACCGTTTGCGCTGCTCCGCATGGAGCGACGCGCACGGACGTTTGCGCTGCTCCGCGTACTTGTTGTGACGCTCAACGTTGGGCTCAACGTGCTATTCGTTGCCCTTTGGCATTGGGGAGTCGAAGGCGTCATGCTCGCCGGCCTTGCGTCTTCCTTCCTCGGAGCGGTGATGGTACTGCCACTGGCGCTCCCCCACATGTCGCCGGGATGGAATGCTGGACTTGTCAAAGCGCTGCTCCGCTTTGGGCTACCGACGGTTCCGGCAGCGCTTGCTGCATTGGTTGTGCAAGTTGCCGATCGCCCCATCCTCGGCTGGCTTGCGGGTGCACAAGCCGTTGGGATTTACACAGCGAACTATCGGCTTGCAATCCCGATGATGCTGGCAGTGTCGGTCTATGAAACAGCCTGGCGCCCGCTCTACCTCCAGCATGCTAATGACCCTGCTGTCGGGGGACTGATCGCCCAAGCGATGCGCTACTTTCTCGCGGTGGCAGTGGTGCTCTATGCTGCGGTTGCACTGTTCATCGGCGATGTCGTCGCGATACCCCTCGGCAGCGGCCACCTCATCGGTGCGGAATATTGGTCGGGGCTCGGTGTTGTGCCGATCGTGCTCGGCGGCTACGCGGCGCTCGGTATCTCGACGACGATGGCAGCGAGCATCCATCTTGCCAAGCGCACCGAACTCCTCTCGCTCGCCAACGGCGCAGCTGCAATTGCAAACGTTCTGCTCAATCTGGCGCTCATCCCTGTGCTCGGCTACATCGGTGCTGCATGGGCAACCGCTGGCGCCTACACCATCGGCACACTTGTCACCGCACTTGTCGCACAGCGCGTGCTGCCGATAGCATACCCATGGGCTGCGCTGGCAACGGCGGTGGGGACGGTCATTGCGCTCGGTGCACTCACGTCGCTGCTACCCCCGCACGGTGCTATTGGCGCCAAGCTTCTCGTTGTCGTGCTCGTGGGGCTCATCGCATGGCGTGTTGCTGGCAGGAAGCCGAAAACCATTGAACAACCACCGACGTCGTCGTCATCGAGCCGGTAGTGCCTGCGCGTTCGTCGAAGTGCCATACGAACGTGCGCGTGGGTGCGTCGGGCAGATGCTTCCGTTCTTGGCGCGGAGCAGCGCAGTCTATATTTGCCGTTCGGTGTTGGAACAATCTGCAAACCATGGTGCACAATGCCACTTCGCTGCATTCCTGTTGAGGAGCTTTTTGCCAATCCTGCAATCGCGCAGGTCAGCATCGCACCGGATGGACGCTTTCTCGCCTGGCTGGCACCGCGAAACGGACAGCTCAACATCTGGCTCTACGACCGAACAACTGGGCACGGGCGATTTCTTACCGACCAGCGCGACCGCAGCATCCACGCCTTCGCATGGGGGAATGCTCGCACGATTGTCTTTGCACGCGATACCAACGGCGACGAGAACTACCAGCTCTACCTGCTCGATGTGCTTTCGGACGAGCCGCCCCGGCTCTGCACCCCACCCGAAGGAGTGCGTGCCGAAATTCTCTCGACGTTGCCGCTTCGGGAGGACCGCATCTTGGTCACACACAACGGCCGGCAACGGGAAGTCTTCGACGTCTATGCACTCGATCTAGCCAGCGGGACACTCGAGCTCGTCGCAGAAAATCCAGGGGGTGTGGTCGAGTGGATCCCCGATCGCGAGGGGACAATCCGCATTGCGGTCCGCACCGATGGCGCCAATCGAACGCTGCTCTACCGGGAGCATGCGCATGAGCCATTCCGCGAGCTGCTGACGACAACGTTCCGCACAACACTTGAACCACTGCGGATTGCTGCCGATGGACGCCGCATCTACGTGCTTTCCAACCGGGGCCGAGACACTGCCGCGATTTACCTTTTCGACCCTGACACACTCCGCGAAGAAGAGCTGATCGCCGCAAGCGACACCTACGACATGCAGGGTCTGCTCTACTCGTACAAGCACGATCAACCGACTGCAGCGGCGTACGTTTCGTGGCGGCATGAGTACGTTTTCCTCCACCCTACGTGGCGTTCTCTCTGGGAGCATGCTGCCGAGCGTCTGCGCGCACAGCTCGGCGATGTTGCCGTACACGTGACAAGCTGGTCGCTCGACGAAGAGTGGTTCGTGCTGGCAGCATTGGGAGACACGCAGCCTGCTGCGTACTACCTCCTTTCCGCGTCCACTGGGGAACTGGTCGAGCTTGGGCGTGCGATGCCACATCTCGATCCAACCGAGCTCTCCCCGATGCAGCCAATCCAATATCGCGCACGCGATGGGATGCTCATCAGAGGGTACTTGACATTCCCGCGTGAGCATCGCAAGCCTCTGCCGCTAGTGGTCTTCCCACACGGGGGGCCGTGGACACGCGACGTCTGGGGTTTCAACCCAGCGGTTCAGCTCTTTGCCAACCGTGGGTACGGCGTCCTGCAGATGAACTACCGCGGCTCGACAGGCTATGGGCGCCGATTTTGGGAAGCATCGTTCAAGCAGTGGGGGCGGGCAATGCAGGATGACATCACCGATGGCATTCTATGGCTTATATCCAACGGCGTTGCTGATCCAGAGCGTGTCGGGATCGTTGGCGGCAGTTACGGCGGCTACGCTGTGTTGGCGGGGCTTGCATTTACCCCCGAGCTCTACCGCTGCGGTGTGGACATCGTGGGCGTTTCAAACCTGCTAACGTTCCGCCGTACCATTCCGCCCTATTGGAAACCACTCAACCAGATGCTCGACGAAATGATCGGCAGCCTCGAAACGGAAGAAGAGCTTCTCCGAGCGGTCTCTCCGGTCTTCCACGCCGATCGCATCCAAGCGCCGCTGCTGGTGTTCCAAGGGGCAAACGATCCACGCGTCAACAAAGCTGAGTCGGACCAGATCGTCGAAGCGCTCCGCTCGCGCGGTGTGCCGGTCGAGTACTACGTCCGCCAGGACGAAGGACACGGATTTGTTGGCGAGCAGAATCGCGTCTGGATGTACCGCACGATCGAGCAGTTTCTGGCAAAGCATCTCGGTGGGCGAACCTGCGATGGAACTGCGGAAGCTTCTCGGTGACCGAGTAGTCGAGCGGCTTGCATCGAGCCAGCGGTTTGCGGCGCTCACCGGCGCGGGAGTTTCTGCTGAAAGTGGCGTTGCAACATTCCGCGACCCCAATGGCCTCTGGGCACAGTTTCGCCCCGAAGAGCTGGCAAGCATGGAAGGGTTCCTCTCCAATCCTGAGCGTGTCTGGCAGTGGTATCAGTATCGCCGCCACGTCATCGAGCGCGTCCGACCCAATCCTGCGCACCGTGCGCTTGCCGAGCTGGAAACGCTTGTTCCAGAGATGACGCTCATTACACAGAACGTTGACCGCTTGCACCAGCGCGCTGGCAGCACACGCGTTCTCGAATTGCACGGCAACTTGGAAGAAAACCACTGCGCAGATTGTGGCCTGCCGTACTGCGACAGGATCAGCGATGAGTCACCGCCTCGATGCCCAGCCTGCGGAGGGCTGGTCCGGCCGTCGGTTGTGTGGTTCGGAGAGATGCTCCCCGCCGATGTGCTCCAGGAAGCAGAACGCACCGCTCGCCGTGCGGAGGTGTTCTTGGTCGTTGGAACATCAGCGGAAGTTTATCCAGCCGCAGCGTTGCCGTTTCTTGCCTGGCAGCACGGTGCCACCATCATTGAAGTCAATCCAACGCCGACGCCGGTGAGCGCGATTGCGCATGCGTCTATTCGGGAAAAAGCGGGCAGCGCACTCCCAGCATTGGTCGAACTCATCGCCGCTGTGCGTACTACCGACGGAATGGGACAAACCACACTTCGCCGACGCTGAGCGTCACACTGAGCCGAAGGAATTCCTCGCGAACAGGCAAGCCGTTGCCCCGGAAACCACCGATGAGCGCTGCATCAATCATCGCAGCGCCACCGAAGGGAATCTGCACGCCAACGCTTGCAGCATACTCATCCAGCGGAACCGAACCAATGACAACGGGGAGCCGCTGCATCGTCACCCCGCCGCTGACACTGAGCCGATCCTCAAACGAGGAGCCTGCTGCGCGGCTGCCGCGATACGATGCAGCAATGCTAAGGCGGTAGCTTTCGCCCGCGCGTCCAAGCGATGAGTAGCGGTACTGGAGCGCGCTCGTCGGCGACCATTCTCCATCGAGCGTCAGAAACCATCGGCGCACGCGGTAGGTGATCCCGCCGCCCACCGTCGCAGCCATCGGCGAAGAAAGCGAGGACGCAAACGACGTATCGAAGGTCGGCGTGGTCGAGCTTGGCGAAAAGCTTTGGTAATGGAGCGACCGCTCCACCTGGAGCGCGTCGAAGAGCGTCCCTGCCAGCCCAATGCAGAGACGGTCGCTCAGCTCGGCATAGACACCAAGCCGCCCGCCGAGCGTCGAAAGGCGATCGTTCTGCGTCGAGACTGCGCGTTGTGTCGCCTCGGCAGCGATGGATGTTTCCACCTGATCGCTGATAAGCCCAAAGCCGTAGAGAAGCGCACCCCCTGCATAGACACCTGGCACGATGCGTGCGGCAATGCCGGCATACGCGGTTGTCATGCCTCCCCCGCCGCGGTAGGTCGTTGTGCCATCGAGAACACCAACATCGGGCAACGTGATCTGGAAACGACGTGCGGAGGTGTAGTTGACCGAACTCGACGGGAAAACGCCAATGCTCGCGGCAATTTCTGCGCTGGTGTCAATGGCAAAGAGCAATCCTGCGCCGTCGAGCTTGCCGTTGTTCTGCGCGCGAACGGCACCACCTTGCTCGATGCGTTGTTGGTTGAAGCGATAGCCCCCTTGGATGCGCGTTGTTTTGACCAGCGGCCAGAGCGCCGGGTTTGCCAATCCGAAGAGGTAATCCGAGGGAACTGCGTAGGCTGCACTGCCCAGCCCTTCGTAGGCTGCGCCAAAGGTTGTCCGCTGCTGCCCGAGACCAAACGCGGTGTAGTTGGCGCCACCTTGTGCTGTGGCTGCAACTGCAGATGCAACGAGCAGGATGGCGACGCTGCGCACTGAATTCATCGTGGCGATCCAGGGCGTGGGATATACGTGACTGTCAGTCGTGGGCGGAGGCTATCGGGTGCAGTGGCACCCCAGAATGCAAGCCGCTCCAAGCGGAAGTTCCGCGAGCGGAGGAGCACCGTTCCGCGTCCCTGCTTCCGCTGGCGTAGATAGTCCACGAGCGGACCAATGTTCGGAACGATAAACCGTGCAGAGCCTGGCAACTGCCCGCCGACGAAACCGAACGATACGTTCGCTGTGCTGTCAACGTACGCAAGCTCCACCGTCGTCGGGATGCCGCCGTTGCCTGCAAGGCGCTGTGTGGTGTCGCTCGTCAGTGCCAGTTGTGCGTTGAGCACTGCATCCAGTGGTGGCAGCGCCGATAGATCGAGCGTCAGTGCTGCCTCGGAGCGTACCACCGACTGCACCGCGAGCAGTCCATCGCGTGGCGGCTCTGCATAGACGAACGTGGCGTCGTTGCCAGAAAGGACCAGCGCAGAGTCGAGCGTGCCGTTACTGCGGCGATAGACGAACTTCAGCCGCACCAGCTCGCCGACGGCGCTCCCAGTTGGCTGGGTCTCGAACTCTCGAACAACAGTCGAACTTGCCATCGGAACAAAGCCGATGCCGTAGATGCTTGCGCGGCGCGTGGTATCGGGCATTGCCTGGAGCCACGCAGCCAGCCGCGCGATGCCGTCCTGCGTCAGCGGGATCTCGACATCGCCGAGCGAATCTGCAAGTGGAATTTTTTGGCTACCATCGAAGACCGCAAGCGGCGTTGCCGAAAAGTACTGTGGATTTGGGATGCCTCCGCTCGAAAAGAGGTCGTACCATCGGGGTTCGATCACAACCTTGCCAGCACTATCGGCACTGATCCATGATCGCTGGAGTTCATAAACGCCAAACGCAAGCACATTGCGAATGCTATCCCCGATAACGTAGCGATGGGGGCGGATGAGCAGCGAGGCGGAAACGATGTCGCCGGCAGTGATCCAGCCGAGGGTATCGGGCAACGTCGTAAAACGCAACAGCGTTGCAGCGTGAAGCTCAGGGGTGCGGCCAATGAAGAGAATTCCTGCGTTGAAAAGGTAGCTCGGCGTCGAGATGCCCGCGGTGGCGACGATCATCGGGAGCTGAGTCGAATTGATCTGCTGGGCGCGCGTGGTATCGTTGATCAGTGCCGAGCCGACTTCGGTCGGTGGCTCATTGCACGCAACGAGCACAAGTGCCACAGCCAGTGCAGTTGCGACTGCTTTCATCGGCGAGCGAGGATTTCCCGGTAGATGGCATCATACCGGCGAGCACTGGTTGACCACGAAAAGTCCTGGCTCATGCAATTCTGCACCAACACCGCCCAGTAGGTTGGCTTCTTGTAGAGTGCCAATGCCCGCTTGATTGCGCCGAGAAAATCATCGGCCGCGTAGTCGCGGAAGACAAAGCCGGTACCTGTCCTGGCATCTGGATCGAAATCTTCGACGGTGTCGACCAATCCACCAGTCGCACGAACAATGGGGACGGTTCCGTAGACCATCGAGTACATTTGGTTGAGCCCGCACGGTTCATAGAGCGATGGCATCAGGTACATGTCCGCGCCTGCTTCGATAAGGTGCGCGAGTTCGTCGTCGAAGCCTGCAATGAACGAAAGCTTCCGTGGGTGCTTTGCTGCAAGCTTTTCGAGCGTAGCGCTCAGCGACGGGTCGCCTTCGCCGAGCAGGACGACCTGGACGCTTTCCCGAAGCAACGCTGGGAGCACCTCGACAAGGAGGGGAATCCCCTTTGCTTCGCCCAGCCGTGCAATCGTTGCAAGGATGGGGACTTTCTCCTCGTGCGGAAGCTTCAAGCGGTCGCGGAGTGCTTTCTTGTTGAGCGCCTTGCCTTCTTTCCAGCTTGTCGAATCGAAATGATGCGGAATGAAGGGGTCTGTTTTCGGGTTCCAGTGGTAGGTATCAATGCCGTTGAGGATGCCCACGATATGGTGGGCACGAAAAAGCGAATGCAAGCCTCCACTGATGACTTTATCCTTGGTGATTTCTCTGGCGTAGGTTGGGCTGACGGTCGTAATCGCGTCGGCAAATTCCACGCCGGCTTTGGTGAAGTTGAGTTGTTTAGCGTGGGTAATTCGGGGATAGACTTCCTTCGGGAGCCCTGTTTTTTCCAGACTTGTGGCGGGGAAAACGCCTTGGTCGGCTGCGTTGTGGATCGTAAAGACCAAGCGCGTATGTGCGAACTCTCTCTTGTGCATTGTCC
>BEHW01000068.1 GCA_002898675.1 bacterium HR20 | reverse complement strand
ACGCGACGTAACGGTCGAGCCTGGCGAGACGATTCTTGTTGCTGCTATTCGTGCCAGTCTTGATCCACCGTATTCGTGCGTATCCAGGCAGTGCGCCACCTGCCGCGCAAAGCTTGTTAGTGGCACTGTTACAATGGACAATAAAGATGTCCTCACCGAGGAAGAAATCGCCGAAGGTTACATCCTAACGTGTCAAGCACACCCGACAGCGCACGGCGTCAGTGTTGACTACGACCAGTAGCTATGCTACGGCTGACGAAAAAAGTCGAATACGCACTCTTTGCGCTCCAATACATGGCAGTGCGCCCCGGCGAGGTAGTTTCGTCGAAGGAAATTGCCGAATGCTGTGGTCTTTCTCCCGAGCTTGTTGCAAAGGTGATGAGTAGCCTCGCGCGGAGTGGAATTGTACGTGTGCACCACGGCGTCCACGGTGGGTTCGCATTGGAACGTAGCCCAGCGACGATTACCCTCACTGAAGTTATCCGTAGTGTCGAGGGCTATCAGCCGCATCTGGTTCAGTGTGAGGAGGAGCACGGCCAACCATGTACGATCGAGGACCATTGCACAATTCGCTCACCCCTTGTTGCGCTCCAGGCACAGATCGAGCGTATTTTTGACGCAATGACAATAGCCGACTTGCTCGGTGGTGTCGCGCACACTGTCAACTTGGAGCTCCCCGATGGACACTGAGTGCATCTACCTCGACTACCACGCGACAACCCCGCTCGATGAGCGTGTTCTGGCCGCGATGGAGCCGTACTTTTCGATCCATTTTGGCAATCCTGCATCTGCGCTTCACCGCTATGGTTGGAAAGCCGAGGCAGCTGTCAGTGCTGCACGCCGCAAGGTGGCCGAGCTGATCGGAGCACGCGACCCGCAAGAAATCCTCTTCATGTCCGGTGCGACCGAATCGGTCAACCTGGCGCTCAAAGGATTGGCGCTTGCGCAGGGGAATGGCCACATCATTACTGCAAAGACGGAGCATAGCGCTGTACTCGACACATGCCGCTGGCTTGAGGGGCGCGGTTTTCGCATCACGTACCTTGACGTTGACCGGGAAGGCTTCATCTCGCTCGATGAGCTAGACCAAGCAATCAGACCAGATACAATCGTGGTTTCGATCATGTATGCCAACAACGAAGTTGGCACGCTCCAGGACATCGCAGCCATTGGGGCGCTCTGCCGTGATCGAGGAGTACTCTTTCACACCGACGCCACCCAAGCAGTGGGGAAAGTTCCATTCGACGTTGAGCAGTGTAATGTGGATCTGGCATCGTTTACGGCGCACAAGTTCTACGGTCCCAAAGGCTGTGGTGTGCTCTATGTGCGAAAACGCTTTCCACGGATTCACCTCGAGCCGCTCATCCACGGTGGTGGGCATGAGTTCGGAATGCGGAGCGGTACACTCAATGTGCCAGGGATTGTTGGCTTGGCAGCGGCGCTCGAGATAGCACTTGCTGAGCGTCAAGAAGAAGCTCGCCGTCTTGCTGAGCTCCGCGCGTTGATGTGGCAACGGTTGCAGCGGGCTTACGCAGGTGCAGTGGTCAATGGCCCAGACTTGGCATCCAACCGTCGGCTGCCAGGGAATTTGAACGTCAGCTTTCCTGGAATCGAAGCAGATCGGCTGATCGCAATGCTCGAGGGTAGTGTTGCAGTGAGCACTGTTTCTGCCTGTGGAAGCGGAGAGCATCGAGTTTCTCACGTCCTCGAAGCGATGGGTGTAGGCGACGATCGCGCCAGATCTGCAATTCGTATTGGTGTTGGTCGTTTTACAACTCGTGAGCAAATAGAACGCGCTGCCGTTGCGTTCGAGCAAGCGCTGGCAAAGGCTCAAGTCCGGGTTCTCCCAGCGTTCTAATGTCCAACCTCTTTGGAGAAGGTATGATGGAAACAGCAGTACTGACCACAAGTGGCGACCTTCGCATCCCAACAGGCATCGTCGGCGCAGAGGAAACCGACCAGATCACCATTACAGCAAAGGCGATCGCAGAGATCAAGCGCATTCGTGAGCAGAACAATATTCCTGAAACCTACGGCCTGCGGATGGGTGTCCGCGGGGGCGGGTGCTCAGGGTTTTCCTATGCGCTTGGGTTCGATGCAGAGCCGCGCAGCAATGACATCGTCTTGGAGGCTGATGGACTCCGCGTGTTCATTGATGCAAAGAGCATGTTCTACTTGATGGGTGTCACGCTCGATTTTAGCGATGGCTTGATGGGGCGTGGCTTTACGTTCAAAAATCCGAATGCAACGCGCACCTGCGGTTGCGGTAGTTCCTTCGCTGCATGATGTCTCACTACTCTGTGCATTGGCATGGCTGAATGGAAATTCAATCCTCGACCTTACTCTGATGAGGAAGCCAAGGAGCTCCTCAAAAACGTAATCTCGCCTGAAACTGCAGACTGGCACTATAACACGCACCACAAGGGATATGTGACGTTCCTCAACAAGATCGAAGTGGAGCTACCCAACGCTGATAAAGCGGCAGCCAATGGGAATTGGTCCGCATTCGGCGAGCTCAAGCGGCGGTTTACGTGGAACCACGCCGGTGCGCTTCTCCACGATGTCTATTGGGAGGTGCTCGGCGGCGATGGTGATCCCTCAAAAGGTCCAGACATTGTCGCAGCAATCGAACGCGAGTTCGGATCACTCGATGCATGGAAAGCCGATTTCAAGGCAACAGCAATAGCTGCAAAGCTTTCGGGATGGGGTGTCCTCGCATACGACATGCTCTACAGCCAACGACTCCTCAACGTGCTGGTTGACGAGCATCACTACGGTGCGATCTGGGGCGGTATTCCGCTGATTGCCTGTGACGTGTTCGAACACGCATACTACCACAAAGATGGCCCTGCACGTGCCAAGTACATTGATAACTTCTTGGCGAATTTACACTGGGGCCGTATCAACGAGCGGTACAAACGTTATGTTCAGCGATAGTCAATCCTGCACGAGGAGTGGGGCAGACTCAAGACAACTGCTGGTGAGGATGCCCCACTCTGCGGTGGGGAGGTAATCGCCGATGAGAACACACGATGTACTCGGGCTTTTCCCGCTCGAACTCGTGCTCTTTCCTGGAGCGTACGTCCCGCTCCACATTTTCGAACCACGCTATCGCCAGCTTATCCGGGAATGTATCGAACAGCGCCGCCCATTCGGCATCAATCTCTACGACAAGGACAATCTCCAGCGCGTTGGGTGCACTGCTGAAGTGCAAGGCATCGTGCGCCAATACGAAGATGGACGCTTTGACATCGTCGTCCAGGGTGGACGGCGCTATATCCTCCAGTCTCTCGACCAGAGTGCTAAGCCATATCTGCTCGCAACGGTCGAGTACTACGACGACTACCCGGGCGAAACGTTGGACCTCGAACTTTACCGCACCTGTGCTGGGTTATTCAATGAATTTGTCAAGCGTGTCTATTCGAAGCCCGAAGTGCTTACCCTCCCCGTTGATCGAATTCCCGTTTTCGAAGGCTCGATGCCATCATTTTTCATGGCGCAGAAGTCCGGCTTACGACTGCTGCAAAAGCAGGTCCTCTTAGCATTTCGCCGAGAAAATGATCGGCTCGATCTTATTCGCCAGCATCTTGCCGAGTTGCTCCCGCGTTTGGATCAAGCCGAAGAAATTGAGCGTATTTCCAGGACGGATGGGTACCTAATCTCTGGCAGCGATTCCTGATGCAGCGCACCTTTCCGACCATCGTCGGGATTGTCAACGTCACGCCTGATTCATTCAGCGATGGAGGGCGGTACTACCAGCCAGATGCAGCGATTGCCCATGCTCGCACACTCGTTGAGCAGGGGGCAGAAGTGCTTGACGTCGGCGGAGAAAGCTCACGCCCAGGTGCTGAGCCAGTCAGTGCAGCAGAAGAACTCCGCCGCGTTCTGCCAGTCATCGAGGGTATTCGTCGCGAGCATCCAACAATTCCAATCAGCATTGACACGACCAAGGCCGATGTTGCGCGTGCCGCGCTCGACGCGGGCGCAACGATGATCAACGACATTAGTGCTGGACGATTCGATCCAGCGATGTTGCCACTGGCCGCTGAGCGACGCGTTCCAATCGTCCTGATGCACATGCAGGGAACACCGCAGACCATGCAGCGCAATCCAACCTACACCGATGTTACTCGCGAAGTGTTCGAATTCCTTCAAGAGCGGATTGCTGCTGCGCGAGCTTGGGGAGTGGAAACCGTAATCGCCGATGTCGGAATTGGTTTCGGCAAGACGGTCGAGCACAACATCACGCTGCTCCGGAATATGCAGCGATTTCGTGAGCTCGGGGTTCCACTCTACCTTGGTCTGTCGCGCAAGCGCTTCCTCGGAGCGCTGACGGGTATCGAAAATCCTCTCGAGCGAGACGTTCCAACTGCACTGGCACATGCACTGCTGCTCGATGTCCCAGTTGACTACATCCGCGTTCATGCAGTGAGCTACATTGTCCAGCTCCGTGCACTCTGGCGAGCACTCCGATCTGATGAACCGACCTCGGTTGAACTACGATGAGCCGCCACGTGATGATTGCACCCTCGCTTCTTTCGGCAAACTTTGCGATGCTTGCCGAGGATATCCGTGCCTGCGAACGTGGTGGAGCAGACATGCTTCATCTGGACATCATGGACGGCAGGTTTGTACCAAACATCACCTTCGGCCCGCCCATTGTCGCTGCAGTGCGAAGTGTCAGCTTGCTGCCTCTTGATTGCCACTTGATGATCGTCGAGCCGGAGCGGTACGTCGAGACGTTTGCTCAAGCAGGGGCGCAGTGGATCTCCGTGCACGTCGAAACGTGCCAGCATTTGCACCGCACACTTGCGCTGATCCGCTCCTGTGGAGCTCGTGCTGGGGTTGTCCTCAATCCACTAACACCGCTCGAGTACGCATTCGAGGCAGCTGGGCATGCAGATTTTGTGCTGATGATGAGCGTCAATCCTGGCTTTGGAGGGCAGGAATTCATCCCCAGTGTGCTTGCGCGCATTGAACGATTGCGTACCTGGCTCGAGCGAGAGCGAATCGAAATTCCCATCGAGGTAGATGGTGGAGTTCACCACGGGAACGCTGCTGCACTCGTCAATGCTGGAGCAACAGTTCTGGTTGCGGGTGCGGCAATCTTTGGAGGATCGAGTATCGCTGAGAACATCACCGCACTGCGTGCAGCTGTGCTCGGCTAAAAACAAAAGAGCCCGACACTGCTTTTGGGGAAGTGTCAGGCTCGAACCTCTGGCGCGGCATTCAGGGGAGAGAATACCGCTCGGCTCTGCGGCTATTTACGAACCAGCATCGGCATTATTGTTTTCGTCGGGGACGAAATTCAAAATTTCTTCGACGACAGCCTCGACGATTTCCTCTTCCTTGACACGCCGGACGACCTCACCCTTGCGGTAGAGAATTCCAACGCCACGGCCGGCAGCAATACCAATATCGGCTTCGCTTGCCTCGCCTGGACCGTTGACCACGCAACCGAGAAGCGCCACCTTGACTGGCTTCCGGATGCCTTTGACACGTTCTTCGATTTGGCGAACGATGGAGAACAAATCCACTTCAATTCGCCCACACGTCGGGCATGCGATGATCTCCACGCTGCGCTGCGCTAAACCAAGCGAGCGAAGGATCTCCTTGCCGACGAGAATTTCTTCTTCTGGCTGGTCGGTAAGCGAAACGCGAATTGTATCGCCGATGCCTTCTGCCAGGAGGGTTCCAATTCCAACGGCAGATTTGATCGTACCTACCCGCGTGGTACCTGCTTCGGTGACACCGAGGTGGAGCGGAAAGTCTGTCCGCTCAGCAATCATGCGGTAGGCTTCGATCATCAGGCGGACATCGGTGGATTTGACGGAGATTACAATGTCGTCGAAACCGAAGTCTTGCGCAATCTCAACGTGGCGCATTGCGCTTTCGAAGAGAGCTTCGGCGGTAGGATAGCCATACTTTTCGAGGATGTCTTTTTCGAGAGAGCCGCTATTGACACCGATCCGAATAGGGATGCCACGCTCTTTTGCCGCGGTCAGAACTTGCTTGATGCGGTCGCGGGAACCAATGTTGCCAGGGTTGATGCGAACCTTCGCAACGCCAGCCTCGATCGCTTTGAGTGCGAAGATGTGGTTGAAGTGAATATCGGCGACAATCGGAACAGGCGAGCCACGCACGATTTCTCTGATAGCCTCGGCTGCTTCCCAGTCGTTGACCGTTACACGCATAACGTCAGCGCCGGCATCAGCGCAACGGCGGATCTGCTCAAGCGTTGCGTGGACGTCTGCTGTTTTCGTTTTCGTCATAGACTGAACAGCAATCGGCGCGTTTCCTCCAATCGGTACAGAGCCAACCATCACGCGGCGCGAACGCCGCCGCCGGAATGGCGCTGTTGCGATCGGTTGCGTCTGTGTATCATCGTGTGTTCCGACAATGGGAAGTTCCATCGCAGTTACGGGGATTGTTGCATACGGCGACTGACTTCATAGAGGATGTCTTTCTCGTGCTGGGTGAGCGACTCAATTCCGCTGGCAGCAATCTTTTCGAGGATACGATCCACGGTCTCTTCCGAGATGTACTCGCCCTTGTAGAAAAACGAAGCGCCGTGGAACACGGGCTTAGCGCCTGGTGCCATACGACCCGGAATTTCAATGAACTCTGCTTCGATCGGTTCGCGTGGCAGGTGTTCATGCTGCTGCTTCTGGTGCGATGCAGGACGCAGCCGTTCGAGTACAGAAAATATTCCGATTCGATCGCCATAGCGCAGGAGTAAAAAGCCTGTTAGTGCCCCGCCTAAGTGTGCAAAGTGGGCAACGCCGCTCTCTGTCGCGGTCAAGCCAGAAAAAAGATCGAGTGCAGCGTAGAGGATTACGAAAAACTTCGCCGGTATTGGGATGAACAGCGGAAAGATCATCACCGGACGATCGGGGAACGTCATCCCATACGCCACCAGAACACCCATGATAGCTCCAGAGGCACCGATCGTTGGGGCGTCGTTGACAAATAAGTTGAGGATGCCGCCTCCGATGCCGCTGAGCAGGTAGTACGTCAGAAAGCGTCGCGAGCCCCACATGTAGTCGAGTTCAGAGCCAAACATCCACAGAGCGAACATGTTGAAGAACAAATGCCAGAAGCCGCCGTGGAGGAATTGGTAAGTGATCAATTGCCAGTAGGGGAAGAAGTATCCCGACCCAGGTGGCATCAGTCCAAACAGTTGAATAAGCCACTGGCTAAGTGGCACGCCCCGGTAGGTGAGCATTCCGAGCACCAGCCAATCGAGCAGAAAGACCGCAACGTTGATTCCCACCAGCGCTTTGATCGTCGGGGGAATAAAGCTACCGAATCCACCAACAAATCTCGATTGTCGCATCGCGGTCTGGTTATGCAGAGAGAAAGAAAAATGCTGCCATCGAAGACGGATAGGATGCAGAACGATTGCGCTTTCTTCCGAGCAGGGCCGGTGCGTTACTCTTCGAGCGCAACAATTCCCGGCAGCGGCTTGCCTTCGAGAAATTCAAGTGTTGCGCCACCACCGGTTGAGATGTGCGAGATCCGATCGCTGACTCCTGCCATCGCTACAGCGGCGATTGAATCTCCACCGCCAATGATGGAGGTGGCTCCGCTATCGGTCGCATCTGCAACAGCCGTAGCGATTGCTAAAGTTCCATTACGGAATGGCTTGAACTCGAATGCTCCCATGGGGCCATTCCACACAATGAACGCAGCCGTCAAGATAAAGTCTGTAAACGTAGCGATGGTCTCCGGACCAATGTCGAAAATTTTCCACTCTCCATCGAGCGGTACCTCTTGGATGCCAACGACGGAGGTCAATGCACGTTCACTCAGCTCATCGGCGATAACAAGGTCCACCGGAAGGTAGAGCTTGAAGCCGTAGCGATCGTAGAGTGCTTTTGCGTGGCTGATGTAACGCTCATCTACAATGGATTCGCCGATGTTATGCCGCTGCGCTGCGAGGAAGGTGTTTGCCAGACCGCCGCCAATCAATACAACATCGGCTTGCTCGAGCAAACGTTCGAGCACCTTGATTTTGTCCGAAATCTTTGCACCTCCAACAATGGCAACGAACGGACGCGGAGGATCGTGGAAGACTTTTGAGAGGTAGTCGAGTTCGCGTTCCATCAGAAGTCCCGCTGCGCGACGTCCGACAAAGTGTGCGGTAATCGCGCTGATGCTGGCATGCGCACGGTGGACTGTGCCGAATGCATCGTTGACGTAGGCATCGCCCAGCGACGCAAGTGCTGCGGCAAAGTCGGCATCGTTTTGCTCTTCTTCTGGATGGAAGCGGAGGTTCTCCAGAAGCACAAGTTCACCGTCTTTTGCTTGCTCAATTGCAGCAAGAGCAGCATCGCCGATGCAATCATCGGCAAAGTGGACCGTAGCCCCAAGGAGTGATTGCAGATGTTCCGCAACCGGACGGAGTGAAAACATCGGTGTGCGGCTTTTCGGGCGCCCTAAGTGCGACATCAGAATTGGGCGTCCCCCGCGATCGAGTATTGTACGCAGTGTAGGAAGGGCCGCGCGAATACGGGTGTCATCGCGAACGGTGCCTTCTGGTGTGATCGGAACGTTGAAATCTACACGTGTCAGTACACGGCGTCCCTCAACGTCGAGTTCACTAAGGCGGCGAATCATGGAAACGCTCCACAGTTAGTCAGCAAAACGCATTGCCAGATCGGCAAGACGATTCGAATAGCCCCACTCGTTATCGTACCAACCAATGACTTTGACCATCGTGCCAACGACGAGCGTAGAAGTTGCATCGAAGATACACGAGTGCGGGTTTCCTACGATGTCGGTGCTCACCAGAGGCTCTTCGCTGTATTCGAGAATGCCGCGCAAGGCGCCTTCGGCTGCAGTGCGAAATGCCGCGTTGACTTCCTCTTTCGATGCTGGCCGTGAAAGGATCGCGGTAAAATCTGTCAATGAGCCATCGGGCACTGGCACTCGTGCGGAGAAGCCATCAATTTTCCCCTTGAGTTCGGGAAGAACTTCGCCGATTGCGCGTGCCGCACCCGTGGTCGTCGGGATGATGTTGAGTGCTGCAGCCCGCGCGCGCCGCAAGTCTTTGTGGGGTAAATCTAGGATGCGTTGGTCGTTGGTGTAGGCATGGACGGTCATCATCATGCCATGGACGATACCAAAGGCGTCGTGGAGCACTTTTACCATCGGTGCAAGGCAGTTCGTTGTGCACGAGGCGTTGGAGATGATCCGCTCCTTGCCGGTAAGGGTATGCTCATTGACACCGAGCACAATCGTTGCATCAACGGGATCCTTTGCAGGTGCGGATAAGATTACAATCCGTGGCTGGTGGCGAAGGTGCTGTTCCAAATCGCTGCGCTTGGTGAATTTTCCCGTACATTCGATAATGACATCAGCGATACCGTGCCACGGGAGCGCCTCGATGGATTTTTCTGCGCTGACAGCAATGCGCTCTCCATCAACGATGAGCGCGGAATCTTCCGCTGAGACACTGCCAGGGTAGCGTCCGTGCACCGAATCGTACTTGAGCAAATGTGCAAGTGTTGGGGCATCGGTTAGATCGTTGATTGCAACAACACGTGCCGTCTGACCATACCGAACGCGGAGTGCACGGAAGACCAGACGCCCAATGCGACCGAATCCGTTGATTGCAATGCGGACAGCCATTGAGTCATTCCACGAAAAGTGTGAAACATGTTGCCACGGGACTTCTTGGAGGCGTTCGGTATGCTGGGGGCCGTACGACCCCCAGCACCGATACACACCGGTTAGCGTTTCTTCTTTTTGTGGCGGTTCTTCCGCAAGCGTTTTTTCCGTTTGTGCGTCGCCATTTTGTGGCGCTTACGTTTCCGTCCACAGGGCATAGTGCATCGGAAGATGGATGGTGAAACATGCCAAAAAACTTCTGCTACGAGGAATCGCGCTGCATCTGGCGGAGCTGCTCGATTGCGCGCTGGGCAAGGCGGCCCATCGCTGAGCTGGAATCTACCGCACGGCAGCGTTCCATCCACGCGATCGCTTGCGCGATCCTGCCGCGATCGAATTCCATGACCGCCATGTTGTAGAGTGCAATTTGGTACGATGGCGCTTGGCGGATTGCACGCTCGGTGAGGTGGAATCCGCGAGTGCGTTCGCCAGTTGCGTACAGCAAAAATGCATAATCGGTCAGCGCAACAACGTTCGGCGAGCCGAGCGAATCAATGTATCGTTGATATGTTGCCAGGGCAGCCAGGGTGTCCCCAACCTCGATTTGCAGGGAGCCAATCAACGGTAGCAGCGAGGTGTCCTGGGGATTGCGTGCCAATGAATCGCGAATCTGCTCGAGCGCTGCCCGCCGAGCCTGAAGCTGCTGTTGCTGTTGGTTCGACTGTCGGAGTTGCTCGATCTGCTCGGCAATTTGCTGGCCGAATTTCTCGCGGCCAAGGCGTTCGTCGCTGGCGATAATTGCCCGTCGAATCGCAAACGATCCCAACGCAGCGATAAGTGCAATGCTTCCGAGAACAAGCGCAGTGCGCCCAATGCTCATAGAGAGTGCACATGGTGAGTGGCTCGGCGCAACCTCTAAAGCAGCGTATCGCTGCGAGTGGTTGCTCGGGCTTTGATTGCTTGGTCAACCTCGGCTAAGAATTCATCCGACGGGCGGAAATGCGGAGTAAATCGCTCGCCGAGCGGTAGCTTCTCGCCTGTGCGGGGATTTCGTGCCATTCGGGCACGGCGGGCTTTGACAGAGAAAATGCCGAAGCCGCGAATTTCAATCCGCCGTCCTTGCCGCATCGCCTGCTTGATGCCATCGAGGAATCCCTCGACGACAGCCTTTACCTCAAGTTTGGTAAGGCCAGTTTTTCCAGCGATGTAGTCAACCAGTTCTGCTTTCGTGACGTTGTTTGCCATCACGCAGTTCTAAGTGTGGTACCTCCTCCATCCAACCATACCTGGTGCACGCAGATGCAGAAGTCCTTATGGACATCGCACCAGTCGTGCAAATATACAGCCTCATCTGAAGGGAAGGTCAAGCGTCCTTGCGTCGGTTGCGGTGGGATGGGCACTATTTTCGCGTCCTGTACCGTCAATCGAACACCGATGGATCGCCAACCGCACCAATGGCTCTGCGAGCGTAGCAGCGAGGATGTCGAGTGCCAGCGTGCACTGTTAGCGCTGGAGCGCCTTCCACGCCATGTTGCTATCATCATGGATGGTAACGGGCGCTGGGCAACTGCGCGGAACCTGCCGCGTATTGCAGGACATCGGGAAGGCATAGAATCTGTCCGAGATATCGTCAAAGCATCGGCAGAGCTTGGGATTGGCTACCTGACGCTCTACGCATTTAGCACCGAAAATTGGAAGCGTCCCGAAGCAGAAGTGAGCGCACTTATGCGGTTGCTCGAATACTACCTGCGTGCCGAGCTCGACGAGCTTGACCGAAATAACGTCCGTATCAATGCGATTGGTAAGCTCGTTGCATTGCCAAAGCGTGTCCAACGTATCCTCACGCACGCCATTGAACGCACTGCAGACAATACCGGACTTGTGCTCACGCTTGCGCTCAGCTATAGCGGTCGGTGGGACATCGTTCGCGCCGTCCAAATGATTGCCCTCGATGTGCGGCGTGGCAAACTCTCGCCAGAGGACATTAGCGATGAGCTTTTTGGCTCGTACCTTTCCACTGCCGGGATGCCTGAGCCAGACTTACTGATTCGCACAAGTGGCGAACTCCGCGTAAGCAACTTTCTCCTGTGGGAGATTGCCTACGCTGAACTGTACTCGACTGCAACGCTCTGGCCGGATTTTCGTCGCCAGGAGTATTACCATGCTCTTGCTAACTATGCGCGGCGCGAACGACGATTTGGAATGACAAGCGAGCAAGTGAGCGCAAGCAGCAACAGTGTACCGTACCGTACGT
>BEHW01000067.1 GCA_002898675.1 bacterium HR20 | reverse complement strand
CTCACGCTCCCTGCCCTTGCGTGCGGCGCCGGCGGAGTTATTTCGGTCGTTTCGAACTACCTTCCACGCCGATTCGGTGAAGGAATCCGTGCTGCACTCCGCGAAGATTTTGCTACTGCACGATCGGTGCTGTTGGACCTCCTCCCCCTCATGCAGGCAAATTTCATCGAGTCGAATCCTCTTCCGGTCAAGTACATTCTTGCCCGCATGGGACTCATCGAGGAAGCATACCGACTCCCGCTGGTCCCGATGTCACTGGAAAGCAAGAAAAAGATTGATGCACTGCTGCTCCGCTATGGAATTGCCAGGCAGAAAGAGCCAGATCATCCCCCCCAAGCTAAAACTCCTCTCGAATGAGCAGCAGTACAGCCGACTGTGGGACGATGACGTAGCGCTCGCCTTCATACTCAATTTCGATTGCATCCCGTTGGAGGTAGATTGCTAAATCTCCAACCTGCGCTTGGAGCGGAATGTAGCGGACGCGTTCGCTCGGCTCTTTCCATGGTTCGTCGGTCTCCGCCGGAATCGGGAAAGGATAGCCCGGTCCCGTCTTGATGACATAGCCACTTTGCGTTTTCTGGTTTTCTTGGACCGTCGGCGGTAAGTAAAGACCGCTGGGAGTTTGCATATCCGGGCGGAGCGGCTTGATGAGCAGCCGATCGCCGATCACGATGAATTTGTCCGTCACAACGGGGTCTTCCATTGCAGACATCATAGGCGTTTCTACTGCTTGTTAGGACAACAACGCTCGCGCGATATTGTACGTTCCTGCAGCAGCAAGATATGCGAGCAGGAACATGTACACGAATGCGAATGCCGTCCACTTCCACGAGCCAGTCTCCCGTCGAAGGACGGCTACAGTGGACATGCACTGCAATGCGAACATGTAGAATGCCAGCACCGCAAATGCAACCGGCGGACTAAGCTGCTGCTGGAGTGCAGCACGGAGACTAGCGCTTGCGGGGTCATCCTGCCCGACGGCGTAGAGCTGCCCCATCACCGAAACGAATACTTCCCGTGCAGCGAACGAGCCGATGATGCCAAGCGTGACCTGCCAGTCGAAATGCATGGGACGAAAGATTGGCGCGACCATGCGTCCCACGTGTGCAGCCCAGGATTGCTCGAGCTGTGCGCGGCGATACTCATCAGCAGACATACCGGGCCGCGGCTCCAGACGCGGAAAAGTGGCAAGTGCCCACAGGACGATCGAAATTGCCAGTATGATCGTCCCTGCCGTCTGTACAAAATCTTGCATCCGCATCGTTGCTCGCACAAGGAGATTTCGCCACTGTGGCAAACGGTACGGTGGGAATTCGATGAAAAACGCCGTCCGGTCATCTGCAAGGACAGTTTTTCGGAGCAGCCAGGCAATTACTAAACCGACAACAGCTGCCGCCACGTAGAGCATACCGAGCACCAGTGCTTGGAGCGAAAGAAAGCCGCCAACTGTGCCAGCCGGTACAAACGCTGCGATCAGGAGTGTATAGACTGGTAGCCGTGCTGAGCACGTCATCAGTGGGGCGACGAGCATCGTCGCCATCCGCTCCGCATACGAGGGGATCATCCGCGCAGATAAAATGCCCGGGATAGCGCACGCATACGAACTCAACAGCGGAATAAACGAACGCCCTTGCAAGCCAAAGACACCGAACATGCGATCAACCAGAAACGCAGCGCGTGCCATATACCCGCTATCCTCCAGGAACGTCACAAGCACCATCAGCACGAAGATCTGCGGAGCAAACACCAGGACACTCCCAACGCCCGCGATAACACCATTGGCGAGAAAATCGAGCACAAGCGGTGGAGCGACAGCATCTCCAACAATCCATTGACGCAGTGTACTGAAACCGCTATCAATCGCATCCATGAGCGGCTGCGACCACGTAAAAATGGATTGGAAGATGAGCGCCATTACGATCACAAATGCAACCATCCCCCACACCGGATGCAGAAGGATTCGATCGAGTCGCTCGGTGCGTTCATCGAACCTATCGTTGCGAAGTACCTCGCTTGCGATCTGCCGTGCCCACGCGATGCGTTCCTCCACCGACGCAGTCGGTGGAAGGTGCATCGGTGGTACTCGCCAGTGCTGATGATCGAAGAGCTTTGTTTTGAGTTCGGTGATACCGATGCCTTTTGTTCCGACTATCGGTACAACCGCAGCTCCAAGACGTGATTCCAGCAGAATATCATCGAGCGTTGCTCCCCGACGCTTGACTTCATCTATCATCGTCAATGCGATGAGCATCGGTTTTTGGAGCGCCAACAGCTGCGAAAACAGAAAGAGCCCCTTCTCGAGATTTGTTGCATCGAGGATAAGCACGATCCCATTGAACGGCGGAACATTACCAAGCTCTCCTTTTAAAGCTGCGCTGGTAATTTCTTCGTCGCTCGATTTCGGCGAGAGACTATACACCCCCGGCAAATCCACCAATGCAATTGTCTCAGCATGATTAGCGAGAACGCCCACCGTTGGCTCAACTGTTACGCCGGGGTAGTTAGCAACTTTCTTCCGGGCACCTGTCAGCGCATTGAAGAGCGTCGTTTTCCCTGAATTCGGAACCCCGACCAGTGCGATATTCCTGCGTGGTACTGCTCGCATTGCTCTTAGACTGCCTGCCAGAGGGGTTCGTGCTGATGGAGTGGTTGGGAAACCGGCTCAACGCGAATTGCCGATGCAAAGGGAAGCCGTACTGCAAGCGTCCCATTCCCGTAGCGTATCTGGAGCGTTCCACCAAACAGCGACCGCCGGAGTACCGTAACTACGGTTCCCTCAACTAAGCCAAGCTCCTTCATCCGTTCTACGAAGGGAGACGGGCCTGCAACCGCTGCGATCCGTGCGGGAGTACCCAACGGCAGAGCCTCAAGCGAGAGCATGTTGTAAGCGCGTATTTAGACTTGTTCCAAAATTACGAGAAGAAATCGCATTCTTTGCTCTCGCCTTTGTCGTGGAGGTTATGGACTTTTCGGAGAACGTAGATGCAGGATGCTTTGCTCTGGCAAAAGTGCAAGAAGCTCTGCTTCGAATGCATCTTTTCGCAGTGGATCGAGCGCTATCGCAGATTGGAGAGCATCACGAGCTGCAGCAACATTTCCGCAGAGTAGATACACTTTGACAAGCGCAAAGTATGGATCTGCCCACTGAGGCGCTACCATCGTCGCTCGGTGGAGTGCTTCCGTAGCTTCGGTATAACGTCGCAGTGTCGCCAGGACCATCGCATAGTCGTACCAGCACAATGCATTCTGTGGATCGAGTTTCAACGCAGTCTCATATGACTGAATCGCTTCTTGGTTGATGCCGAGCTTGACGAGTGCTTCTGCACGCGCATACCAAAGTTCGGCATAGGCACTCTGAAAACGGAGTGCAGTGTCGTAATCTACGAGTGCGGCGCCAGGGTTCCCCAGTGCATCATAGCATGTACCGCGTCCAAAGTACGCCTCGAAGTATTCTGGCGCGCGGGCAATTGCTTCCGTGAATGCTTCGATCGCTTCGTGATAACGTCCAAGCTCCCCGAGCGTACTTCCCAGATTCTGCCAGATCGCAGGATCGCTTCTGTCGTGGGAAAGAGCCTCGCGGTAACATTCAATGGCGGCCTCAAGCCTGCCAACCAAGGAGAGGAGATTCGCCTTGTTGTAGAGAGCGCCAACGTGCGCAGGAGAAATTGCAAGCGCATAGTCGTAGCTTTCGATCGCTTCTGCGTACCGCCCAGCCCGAGCGAGCACGATACCGCGATTGAACCATGCATCCGCATTGTATGGATCGAGCTCGATGGCGCGTTCGTACGCAATGCAAGCATCATCGAAGCGTTGACAGCAGTCGTAGCAGAAGCCCAACTCGAACAGTGCCTCTCGTGCGTAGTGCGGTGAGTCTGCCAATCGCTCATAGAGTTCGATTGCATCCCGGTAGTATCCCCGGCGCTGCGCGAAGACTGCTTTCTGCCAGATCGCATCTTCACACGATGGATCGAGCAGAAGCGCATAGTTGAGATACGCCTCAGCCTCTGATACAATGCCAGCATCGCTATAGGCAGCGGCTAAATGCAGAATGATTTCCACATCGTTTGGATTGCATGCCAGTGCCTTCTCAAATGCCTCAACAGCTTGGCGGTGGCTTCGAACTCCGCTGTACGCCACACCGAGTTTATCCCATGCTTCAGCGCTGTACGGTGCAAGCATTGTCCAGAGCGATGCCACGGCGAGTGCTTCCTGAAAACGCTCCCGTTCCAGGCAGTAGCTGGTGAGGTGCTCCAATTGCTCTGGCAGACAAAGGCCTCCTTCGATGGCTTGGAGGGAACCCTGCGTGTGTGCACGCACACATTGGCGGAGAAGCTCTTCGGCATCAAACTCAGAGCGTAGGCTCGACCATTCGGCATCATTGAATTCAAACATCTGAGTACCCACAACGATTGTGTCGTTCGACGGTGGCGAACTTACTGTGGATTTGCACCCTGACTCAATACGTAGAAGTACGCAATTGCGACGATTCCCCGCACTCAGTGCTACACTCGATACACTGCGTTCCCAGCCAGACCAAGAGCCACCTGCCGGACTCGAACCGGCGACCTGCTGATTACAAGTCAGCTGCTCTACCAACTGAGCTAAAGTGGCATCACGACACCGCAAAATTACAAAGCGTCCAGCCCTGCTGCGGTCACGATCTCCGGAAAAAGTTGAGCCTCGATGATGCTGCACCAAATATGCCCAATCGTGATGTGGCATTCTTGGATATGCGCTGTCACGGTACTTGGGACAATAACTGCATCATCGCACAGAGCAGCTATTGGGCCGCCATCGCAGCCGAGCAGACCGATGACGGCTACCCCTTGCATCCGCGCCTGCTCAGCAGCACGGCGAACATTTTCCGACTTGCCACTTGTGCTAATTGCCACAAGAATATCCCCCCTCCGACCCAACGCTTCAACTGCACGAGCAAACACGTGTTCGAACCCAATGTCGTTGCCGCCTGCAGTCATCAGCGAAGGATCAACGGTCAGCGCGATCGCTGGAAGTGCGCGACGCTGCACTTGCCCGCGGTACCGAACGACAAGCTCTGCCGCTATGTGCTGTGCATCGGCAGCAGAGCCACCATTACCACAGAGCAACACCTTTCCCCCTTGCTCGAGAGCACTCGCCAAACGTTTGCCCGTTTGAACAATATCGGACACACAGCGCTCAAGCAATGCCTGCTTGGTTTGAATTGAATGCTCCAAGTGCTGTCGAACGAGAGCATCCATGACGTAACCTCCAAAAACAGACTCCAACAAAAATCGTCACTTGCACCGCAATGCACAGTCTGGAACCACCTCAGCTTCGTTGGATTGGCACCATCGTTCGTCCGCATGGGCTCGATGGCTCACTTCACGTCGAGCTTGCCCAGAGCGTTTTTCTGGCGGAAGGCACTCCGGTTTGGATTGGGTTTAGCGCACGATTCTGTAACCGGTCCCAGATCGAATCGTTTACCCTGTCTGGCAGTCGCGCGATCCTACGCCTTGCAGGCATAACAACACGCCAGCAAGCAGAGACACTTCGGGAGCACGGTGTTTTTATTGCCGACTCTTCATTGCAGATTTCACGAAAGTCATCCGAACTCGTAGGCTGGACTGCAGTTCTCCCCGACGGAACAGCAGTGGGTACCGTCGTCGGCATCGAGGAAAATCCGGCACACCCGCTGCTGTGTATCGCCCGTCCTCAATGGGGAGAGTTTCGGGTTCCGTTTGTAGATGTGTTTGTTCAACACGTCGAATCTTCAACACGCACGATTGTTCTGTCCCTTCCAGAGGGATTTCTCGAAGCACAACTACCGACGACGACTCTGCCGCGCAAACGCAAGCGCTAATCGGAGGTACGGGTAGTCGAACCTGCCACCGAAGTAGGCATGGACATCGCGCAGCAGCGCACGTGGTTGGCGGTGAAGAAAGCGACAGACCTCCTCATAGAGTGTGCCGTCGAGCAGTCGTTCTCGCGGAAGCTCCACCCCAACTGCAAGTGCTTGCACAAGATGGCTAACCACTGTTGTAAGTGCCAATTGCCGGCGCTCAGCGATTTGCCCCAGCAGCAAACCGCTCCGCGCAAGCTCGACCGTCGCTCGAGCCGAAGGATCAAGTGCATACTCAGCGGAGCGTGCTTGTAACGCTGATGCCGTTGGCGATGGAGTTGCCCCTGCTTGCTGCCATCCTCCCGTGGACAGACGGAGAACCCGCAGCGGTTTTTCTTCGACCAAGGCTCCCTCCCAGAGGAGTTGCTGCACTTGTTCTGCAAGGAACTGCCCATTGGCTGCAGTGAGAGCACCAAACTGCTCGCAGCGATCGGCATGCACTGCTGCGACAAGCTCGCTGGACCGCCCAAGTGCAACATCGCAGAGTGCTCGTGCTGTAAGCAGTCCATCGAATTGAGCAACAATCGAAACAAGGACAGAGCGCACATACTGTTCGAACGCTGAGACCGGCGCTGTCCGGTTCGAGAGCGGTGGCGTTGCGCGCCGCTGGCACGTCGAGCAACGTCCGCATCGCTCCGAAGCACTCTGGCCGAAGTACTCCAGCAGGATAGCTCGCTTGCAGCGTGCCGATTGAACGTATTCGATCACAGCATGTGCTTTCTCGATTGCCAGTTGGCGTCGGTGTTCGACCGCAGACCAATCAATCGGCAATCTCCCGTTCGGCATGCGAGGGCCACACAGGCGAATTCCTTCGCCTCCCCCAAGTGGCGTTACTTCGATCATCCGCGCAAGCTCTGCCGCACGGAGTGCGTGCTGCAATTGATCGGCTGTAAGTGCATGACGTTCTGCAAGATCGTCGAGCTGTATCTCCTGGTACAGCTCGTATGCCGTAGGCGGAAGCGAACGCAGTAGCGCTTCAAGCGCATCAGCAAGCGGCGGTGGTGCATTCCGGGTATATTCGAGCCATCGCTGGTGACTGGTAACAATCCGAACTGCAAGCCGCTGACTACACTGCACTCGCGCAATAAGCTTTTCACGTTCGAGGAGCGCAAGAGCGCTTTCCACCGCACGCTGATTCATCCGAAGGTGGCGGGCGATGGTAGCAGGCTCCCACGAGAGCAACGCATCGCTGGATGCGCCCACACCAACCTTGAGGGCATCGGCAATTACCGCATAGACGCTCTCGACACTCCTCTGCGATGGATACTGGGCCTCGATTAGCCGCCGTTGCAATCGCTCATCGCCAGGCGTATAGCAGAGCACGCAGTGCGCATGCTCTCCATCACGGCCAGCACGACCAGCTTCTTGGTAGTAGCCCTCGAGCGTCAAGGGTATGTCGCAGTGCGCAACGAGCCGTACATCGGGACGGTCAATCCCCATACCGAACGCAACCGTTGCGACGACAACCGGAGCAGGAGCTTCCATGAACCATCGCTGTACATCGCTCCGCTGGTGATCGCCCATCCCTGCGTGGTAAGGTTGCGCTTCGATCTTCAACGCACAAAGCTGTGCGGCGATGTGCTGCGTCGCTTTCCGTGTACCTGCATAAATGATTGCAGCTCCATGGCGTGCGCGGTCGAGCCAGTCCGCAATCCGTGCGACCTTTTGCGTATAGCTGCGCCCGTCGGGGCACTGTTCAACGAGAAATTCCAAATTCGGGCGATCAAAATCGCCGATGTACACAAACGGATCGCAAAGGCGGAGTTGCTCGATGATGTCGCGTCGAGTCTGCTGGGTTGCAGTTGCAGTCAGTGCAAGGATTGGCTTACGCCCAAGAGCGCCGGAAAGCTCACCAATCCGACGGTACGATGGGCGGAAGTCATGTCCCCACTGGCTGATGCAGTGCGCCTCGTCAACGACGATGCGATCGAGAGGAATGCGCCGAAGCTCTTCGACAAAAGCGTTGCTTTCAAGCCGCTCAGGTGCGATGTAGAGCAAGCGAACACTGGCAGATTGTGCTTGCCGCAACCGATAGGCAATCTCTTCGCTCGATAGCGAAGCGACCAGTGCAGTGGCGCCAATGTTGCGTCGCTGCAGCGCAAGCACTTGATCGTGCATGAGTGCGACAAGCGGCGAAATGACCAGCGTAACGCTACCACTCAACAGTGCTGGAAGCTGATAGCAGAGCGACTTTCCACCTCCTGTCGGGAGGATCCCGAGCACATCGCGACCTTCGAGCACAGCGCTGATAATCTCTCGCTGGCCTGGGCGAAATTGCGAAAAGCCGAATACTTCAGCACACAGCCGCTCAGCTTCTGCCAGTCGGTCCCTCATCTACCAACGTGAAGTAGTTCGTCGGTGCATCGGTATGGAGCATCAGTAGCTCAGCGCGGACCAGCCGAATGAGTAGCTGCAGCGCACGTCGTCGGGAAATGTTGACAAGTCTAGCGAACTCAGCAACGGTGATTTTTCCATGCTTCTCCAGATAGGCAAACAGTCGCCGCTCGCGATCGCCGATGTAGAGCTGCAATGGGCGGGAATCCGGACGCTGCTCACGCATGAGCCGCACCATTTCCCGGCTGGCTTGCACCGACTCTGCACGTGTGCGAACGTACACTGTGCCGCGAGAGCTATCGGGATGCTCAACGACGCGGTGCGGTCTTGCGCTACTTGCGCGAACATGAACAACGACGACATCCTTCCACTCGATCTCGACAACTTCGACTTCGACATGGAGAGGTGGCGCAACGAAGAACTCTGCGGCCTGACGGACAAGCTCGATCTGCTCTTTCTCGCTTTCGACTCCTACGATGCTGCCATCGTCATCAATGCCAAAAAGCAAGTAGCCGCCGTGCGTGTTCGCAAAGGCGCAGAGCTCCTTGGCAATCTTCTCGGGCGAAGTAAAGCGGCGTTTGAACTCAACCGAGACGCCTTCGCCCTGCTCGATGAGATCGCGGAGTTGCTGACGCTTCATCGTGCGCTACTGAACGATGTGATGCTGCAGGTGCGGTGGAATGAACCAGTTCGGCAACACATACGGCGGACGGACTGAATAGAACCGAACGTTCGCAATGCGGCGATTGTACGCTGTCAGGATCTGCGGTGTCCACAGGAACGTGTAGGGCGCTTCATCGTGGACGATGCGCTGGAACTCCCGCATAAGCTTCATCCGCTCTGCTTCGTCGAATTCAACGCGATTGCGTTCGATGAGTTCATCTGCACGTCGGTTGCGGAAGCCCACATAGTTCGAGCCCTGATTGTCCGCCTGGGAGGAATGCCAGAGCTGATAGGGATCGCTGGGGATGTTGTCGTTGACCCACGCACCGATGTATGCATCGAACTGCTGGGAGCTGAGCTGCCGCAGGAAGACCGACCACTCCAATTTCTGCACATGGCACACAATGCCGTACTTGCGGAGCTCGGTCGCATAGAGGATCGCAATGTTCTCGCGCGTTTCGTTCCCCGCGTTGAAGCTCAGTGCGAATTCAAAGTTGACCTGGCGGCCGTCAATGATGTTATCCAAAATGCCATCGCCATTGCGGTCGCGCCATCCTGCCTCGGACAACAGCGCCATTGCACGCGTTGGGTTGAAGTCATAGGGTGGAAGCGTCGAGTCATACTCAGGGCGATTGCGGTAGATTGGACCATCAATGGGTATAGCGTAGCCGCGCACAACCGTTTGGATCCATGCTTGGCGGTTGGCCAAGTACGAAAGTGCCTGCCGAACACGACGATCGCGAAAGATCGGCCGCCGCATGTTCCACCCGATGTAGGTATAGACCGATTGTTCGTACTTGCCTTTCCGCAAATAGAAAAGCCGCGCCGTATCGAGCTGCTCGTCGTAGAGTGCGGGCGGGATGGCATCAATAAAGTCCACCTCTTCGGTTTTCAACGCTGAGAGCGCTGCGGTGCGATCGTTGATGACAACACCAACGATCGCAGCAGGATATGCCCTGCGCCACCAATGTGGCGATGGCCACGGTTTGGGATTCCGCACCAAGACGACACGCTTTCCAGTACTCCACTGACGGAAAACGTACGGTCCCGAACCGATCAGGTACTGTGGTTCGCGCCGGAGTTCTCCACGAGAGAACCACTCGGCAAATTGTTTGACTGCGGGATTTTGCTGTGCAAGCGCCGGGCTATTGACTTCGGCAATGCTGTAGCGATCGGTAAGACCCTCTGGATCGAGTACATGCTTGGGGAGTATCCGCAGATCCCCCAAAAAGTAGAGTGCAAGGAAGTACGGCTTCCGCATCGTGATGATAACTGTTGAGTCATCGGGCGCTTCGACGTTGGCGACGTCATCGTAGTAGTTCCGCAACGCTGAGGCTTCGAGGATGTAGGGATTTTTCACTGCCTTGAAGCTGAAGACAACATCGCGCGCAGTGAGCCGAACACCATCGGAAAAGGTAACGTTGGTCCGTAGGTGGAAGGTATAACGCCGATGGTCCGGGGAAACCTCCGGCAACGTACTGGCAATGCTCGGTTCGAGTTGGAGCGTTTCGGGATTTTGCTCGAGCAGCGCATCGAAGATCAAGCGATTGAGCGTCGAGGCGGTATTATCGTTCGAGGTGTACGGATTGAGGCCTTGGGGATCGGAAAGCAGATGGAAGAAAATCACATCGCCTTCGACCGGTGGGCCATCGTAGCGATATTCCTCCGGTGAATGGAAGGTGCGCTGACACGAAACGCAAAGAGCGCAGCACGCCAGGACTGCAAAGATTCTGCGATACTGTAGCAACATCGCTGCACAAACGATGGAAGGCATACGCAAATTACAACTCTCATCAGCAGCAGCACTGATTTCCACGCTGTATATTGCAATCCGACGCGTCCGAATCAACCAACAGCAGACATCCCATGCGCAGAACTGCATCCTCGACCCAACGGTGGTCATTCCCCTTAGAGCGGCAGAACTTCATTCTCTTAGCCGTCGGAGTGGCGATCATCATTGCGGGCTATGCATTGATGCTCACCGCAAACACCGATGATCCAGCAAAGCATCAGCAGGTGTGGAATAACCCCTTTGCAGTGACAGTTGCACCGATACTGCTGGTGGTAGGGTACGCTGTAGTGATACCATTCGCACTGTTCTACCGCCCGAAAAAGGATCAGGGAACGTAGCTTCATCTCCGCCAGCGTTTGCGAGGGCCACGAGAGCGTCGCTGAGGGCGTTGGTGAGGATGATGCGGTTGCGGTGAAGGTTTGTGTTGTTGGTAGGGGTTGCTCAGCGTGTAATTGACAATCGGCTGCTCATAGTCGTAGCGGTTACGGTCTGCGTCGCTCTCGCGGTAGTGATGCCGTCCATGCGACCGGTGGGGACGCCTGCTGCGATGTCGCTCATACCGATGAGGGTGGCTTGTGTTTGGCTTGTGTTGCGTACGCTGCGGTGTAGGTGCGCTCGGCTGTTCAGGGTGTTGTGCATGCTCGCGAAAGCTTTCGCTGCTAGATTCTGCTGATTGTACCTCTGCTGGTTGTTGTTCATCCGGAACAGTTTCATCGCGGCTGCTGCGGTGATTTGTTCCTGCGACGTTCTGCTCCAACAGTGCATACCACTGGTTCGCTGACGGATTTCCTTCGATGACGATTGCGTACTCACCACGGAATCGGTGAGCTGCAAAGTACTCGGACAGCTCCGCAAGCGTACCGTAGTGATGCGATTCATTCGGCATTGTGAGGTTGCAGCCGATGTACGCACGTCGCTGGGGCATGACTTCCGCCAGCGCACCGAGCACAGTCGCCAAGCGGTAAGGACTATCAAGGAGCACAACCGTGCGTGGCTCAAGCGCAAGCAACCGCACCTGGCGAGCACGCTCATCTTTTTTCCGGCTCAGAAATCCCGCGTAAAGAAATTGATCTGTGGGCATGCCTGAACGCACAAGTGCTGCCAGGATACTCGACGGTCCAGGCACAACATGCACCGGATACCCATACCGGATCGCTGCCGCAACGAGCAAGCCACCGGGGTCGGCCAAAACGGGTGTTCCTGCATCACTGATGAGCGCAAGCTTCTTGCCCGCAGCTAAGAGCTTAACTGCTGCAATTGTTGCTTCGGTATCGTTGTGTTCGTTGAGTTCGAGCAGCTCTTTATCAATGTCGTAGTAATCGAGCAGTCGCCGTGCTTCTTTCTGCTCTTCGCAGACGA
>BEHW01000066.1 GCA_002898675.1 bacterium HR20 | reverse complement strand
CGCCGTCAGCGGTTTCAGCGCAGCGCCGCTCTGTTTTGACATTACCGACCCCCGACGCCCGCAGCTATTGCGGAACCTCTCGATTGTTGCTCAACAGGGCGTATTCCGTGTTCTGCTCGATAGCACTCAGCGCGTTCGTCCGCGGCAATATTACGTTTCTGCCGAGCGTCGTCAACCGGAGCTTACTCGCACTGACGTTGGCCTGGCGCGCAGCCCAAGCGTAGATGCAGACATGATTGTCATTGCACCGCAAGAGTTCATCGAGAGTGCCCGTGCGTATGCCGCGTACCGCCGAGGGCGTTCAGCACTCAGGGTTGCTGTAGTACCAACCGAGAACATTTATGCAGCGTTCGCTGCAGGAATGCCCGATCCAACAGCAATTCGGGACTTTATCAGTTTTGCGTACCACTACTGGAACGCTCCTCCACGGTATGTGTTGCTCTGGGGGGATGGACATTACGACTACCGAGGGATCACAACAACGACACCGAATTGGATCCCACCCTATGAGAACGATAACGTTGAACAGCGCTTCGGGGTGCCGTACAATTGGTCGTATGCCGATGACAGCTATGCAACGGAAGATTACTTCGGCTGCGTTGACGGCGATGATTTCGTCATGGATATTGCAGTAGGGAGGCTGCCGATTACCTCGGATGCACAAGGGCAGCAGATGGTCGAAAAAATTCGTCAATACGAGACGCAATCAGCGCGGGATGCCTGGCAGACTACGGTTACGCTCGTAGCCGATGACGGGCCGACCTCTTCGGGGAAGACAGATGGTGCACTCCACGTCAATTCATCTGAGGCAGTTTCTGCTGTACTGCGTCAATGGCTTCCTGCCATGATCCAGCGGAAAGTGTACATGTGCGAGTATCCACTCTCGAATGCATCCAGCGGTAATCGGAAACCAGCCGCGACTGAAGCGATGCTTTCGATAATCAATGGCCAAGGAACACTCTTGCTCAACTGGATGGGGCATGGCAATCCGCGGGTATGGGCACACGAGGAAATTTTCGATCGGGACCGTACGATCCAGTTGATGCGGAACCAAGCAAAGAACTTCTTTGTGGTGGCTGCAACGTGTGACTTCGCGCGGTTCGACATGCCGGACGTCCAAAGTGGGGCAGAAGCACTTATTCAATGGCCCTTGGGCGGAGCAATCGGTGCATTTTCTGCATCGCGGGTAGTGTACACGATTGCCAACGAAGCGATCAATCGGCGCTTTTACGAAGAACTGGGGCAACGGAATCCCGATGGAACAAGGCGCACGCTCGGAGATTTGCTGCTTGCGATAAAGCTGCGATCTTACAGCGACAACGATCGGCGGTATTTGCTGCTCGGCGATCCTGCATTGCGGCTTCTTTTGCCATCGGCATCAATTACACTCGACACAATTGAACGAACACCGCTGAGCTCCGACACAGTAGCAGTGACAGTTTGTGCGTTGGAGCGCGTCCGCCTGGTTGCATCCATTCGCGATCCACTCAGCAGCCACATGCTCGATGATTTCGATGGCACAGGTGCTGTTTCTCTATTCGACCCTGACTTGCTCTTGCAAATTCAGGATCAAAGTGCATTGGCACTCCTTGGAGATGCGACGGTGTTCCGTTTCTGGAAACTTGGGGGTTCGATCTACCGGGGGAACTACCCCATTCGACATGGGCAGCTTATTGCTGAGTTCATCATTCCGAAAGATGTAACGCTCAGCGATAGTACATGTCGGTTGCATCTGTTTGCTTTGAACACCCAGGACTCATCAGATGCAATGGGGGTGTCGCAGGCACTCAGGATTGCCTGCGTTGAGATCACCTCTGTCGAGGACAAAGCAGGTCCACAGATAGCTGTGTACATGGATTCGCGGCGCTTTCAGCCTGGTGATGTTGTGCGGAGCAATCCTGTGCTCATCGTTGATCTCTGGGATGAATCGGGCATCAACACAACGGGTATTGGTATTGGGCACAAAATCGAGGCATGGTTGGACGATAATCTCGATGCGCTGGATTTGACCGAATACTTCGAAACATCTCCTACCGACTCACGCGGTGGGACGGCACAACGCCAGTTATTTGGCCTGAGTTCCGGACTCCATACCATTCGTGTCCGAGCATGGGATGTATGGAATAACTACAGCACTGCACAAGTGTGGTTTCTCGTTCCATCAAACGATTCGGTCATTACAACTGGGCGTGTCATTGCATATCCTAACCCTTTCAGCGATCAGGTGACGATAGCATACAACCACAACCAAAGCATCCCGGTCAATGTTCGGATTCGCATTACTGATTTGAGCGGGCAGGCTGTGTGGCAGAAAGAGGCTGTCAGTACCGATGTGCACAGTGCGAGCATCGTCTGGGATGGACGTACCAGCCAGGGAGGGACTCTTCCTTCTGGCGTTTATACCTACACAATTGAGCTCTCGAACAGCCTTGGTTCGAACAATGTCATTCGCGGATTTATCGTCAAAGTGCAGTAAAACCATCCACGCTCATCAGCCATGACAAGCACACTTCTTCGAGCCATTACGCTTGTAGTCGTAGTGGGAAGCACAAGTTCGGCACTTTTTGCGCAAGCTGGCGGTTCAGCGGTGCCATTTCTCCTGATTTCCCCGGATGCACGTGCAAGCGGCATGGGGGAATGCGGGACCGCTGTAGCAGACAATCTCTACGCTGTGCACTGGAACACTGGCGGATTGGCATTCCAACGCGATCAGCAGGTGGCACTTTCGTTTTCACGCTGGCTCCCGCAATTCAATGCGGATCTTTTCTACAGCTACGGCACCTATGGGCGCTACTTCAAAGAACTCGATGGCATGGTTGCCGCCAATTTCATCCTGATGAATTTAGGGCAGTTCGAGCGGCGAGACATCAACGGCAATAAACTTGGCACATTTCGTTCGAATGAGTTCGCTATTGGTTTGGCATACGGCACTCTGATCGCCGACGACCTGGGTGCGGGCGTCCAACTGCGGTACATCCAATCGAACTTAGCACCCGCACAGCCAGGGCAGACAGCACCAGGTGTTGGTGTCAGTGGTGGATTCGACTTCGGCTTGCTCTGGAAGCCATCGTCGCTCAACATTGCTGGACTCGATTTGGGCTCGAAATTGGCGCTTGGGTTCAACTTGCAGAATGTAGGTCCGAAAATGACCTATCGGAGTGAAGCAGACCCATTGCCCACGATGCTCAAACTCGGCATCGCACTCAACCTCGTCCGAGATGAATTCAACGATCTAAGCATTGCTGCCGATGTTGGTAAACTGCTTGTCCGGCGAGATCAATTTGGTTCTGATCCATTGCCAAGGTCATTTGTAACTGCTTGGCAAAATCCAGGAGTAGAAACTGCAATTGGCGCTGAGTATTGGTATGAAAAAGTAATTGCGCTCCGTGCAGGTTACTTTGGTGAGCCAACACGTATCGGAGGCCGTCGGTTTTGGACGTTTGGCGCAGGGGTGCGCTATGACATCTTCACGCTTGATTTTAGCTTTATCAACACTATTGAGCAAAATCACCCCCTTGCCAACACCATGCGGTTTTCTCTGCTCATCAACTGGGAGTAATTGGCGCAAAAAAAAATCGGCCGAAACGAAAATTGAGCACCAAAGAACCGTGCTTCCTTCGTAACTTTGTCTTGCCGTTTGTACTGAAGTGTACAAACAAAATGCGCAGGGCGTGGCGCCACCGTCAGCGTTACGCCCTGTTTATGTATTAGAGTGCATCCTCGCGAGTGATAATCCCAGTTGGGTAGCCGTAGAGGGTGACCAATAATGCAGGTTCTGCGCGGAGCTGCTCACAGACTTGGTCCCATTGGGTATGTGCATCAATGCTCGGAAGCGGGGCGTCCATGTGCTCAGTAATCGGTTCAGTCAGTGCATCCACATTACAGAGAACATCGTGGAGCAGCGATGCTTTCACAGCCGTACCAACGACGGTATGGCCATCGAGAACTGGTGCGCGGTCGAGGTCGTAGCGTTCGAGGATCTCTAGCGCTTGACTAATCGTCGAGGCAGCCTCGATACTTACCAGCGAAGGAAGGAGTGCGCGATTGCGCTTCCGCTCCAGGATGAGTCCGGCTGTCAGGGATTCATCCAGTTGAATGTTCTGCGAGCGGAGCCATTCCTCTGAGTGGTGTTTGCTCAGGTAACGCTCACCAGTGTCGCAAATGATCGTTACTACGCATGCATCGGCAGAAAGTGCACGGGCAACACGGAGGGCAACGACAACATTCATCCCCGAGGACCCACCGCAGAAAATTCCTTCCTCCCGTGCTAATCGGCGTGCCATCGCAAACGATTCTCGATCGCTGACAAGCTCAATGTCGTCAATCAACTGCAGGTCTAAGTTCGCTGGGATACGATCTTGCCCAACGCCCTCGACTAAGTATGGTGAGCCTTCTGGAATGGTGCCGGTTTCCTTGTATGTTTTGATCACAGAACCAATGGGATCAGCAGCGACGACACGAATGTCGGGATTCTGTTCCTTCAGGTAGCGTGCAGTGCCGGTTATCGTTCCTCCTGTTCCCATACCTGCAACGAAGTGTGTAATCTTCCCATCGGTCTGTCGCCAGATTTCTGGTCCTGTGGTGTGGTAGTGTGCCTCGGCATTAGTGGGATTGTCGTATTGGTTGAAAAGAACCGAGTTCGGAATGGTCTTGCTCAACTCGATTGCGATGTTGACGTAATAGTCAGGCGAGGTAGGCTTAGCAAGGGATGAGGCGATGATCACATCTGCTCCGAGTGCCTTCAGGTAGCGGACGCGCTCTTGGGATGCTTTGTCTGTTGTCACAAACAGGCAACGGTAGCCTTTGACCGCTGCGGCAAGCGCAATCCCGATGCCAGTATTGCCACTTGTGGCTTCGATGATGAGACCGCCTGGTTTCAATCGTCCGTCGCGCTCGGCGGCTTCGATCATCGCAATTCCGATGCGATCTTTGATCGAGCCACCTGGATTTCGGGATTCGAGCTTGACAAACACTGGTGCTGCAATGCCTCTAGTGACACGGCGAAGCTTGACAAGAGGAGTATTGCCTATGAGCTCGAGAATGCTGTCGTGGTATTCCATTGCCTTATGCATTGGGGAGTTCAACATTGAGTCGGTGTTCCAACTGCTGTCGGTCATAGAGTGTGCGGTAGAAGCTGCTGGTAGCTAACACCTCTGCGTGCGTACCTTGTGCGGTAATGCGGCCGTTTTCGAGGACCATGACCCAGTCGCAATGCTCAATGGTGGAGATGCGGTGCGATACGATAATCGTTGTGCAATGGAGCGCTCGCAGCTCCGCCTGAATATGCCGCTCTGTTGCAGTATCCACGGCGCTGAGTGCATCGTCGAGCAGGAGAATGCGTGGTTGGCCCACTAATGCGCGTGCAATCGCAAGTCGTTGCCGCTGCCCACCAGAGAGAAGAATGCCGCGCTCGCCAACTACGGTGTGGAGTTGCTGCGGGAAGCGCAGAACCTCTTCGGCTATTTCAGCGCGTTCCAGCGCACGCAGCACCTCGGCATCGCTTGCGTTCGGATTACCGACGCGAATGTTATCGGCAATTGTCATAGAAAAAAGGAATGGCTCTTGCGGCACAACGCACACGAGATTCCGGAGGTCTTCCATGCTCAACATTTGGAGGGGCACGTTCCCAATCGTGATTGCGCCACTGTCGGGGTCGTACAGTCGCGCAAGGAGATACACAAGGGTGCTTTTACCCGATCCAATGGGACCGACGATCCCGACGTGCATGCCTTCTTCCAGCCGAAACGTAACATCTTCCAGGATTGGTCGGCCGGGGACGTAGCGAAAGGAAACATGCATGCAGCCGATTGCAAACGAGCGTGGCAGTTGCGCTGAGTGCATCGGAAACGAAAGCTCTGGTTGCTCATCCATGATAGCGTAAAGCCGATCGAGAGAAGCTGCAGAACGCTGCACAATACCGGTTACCCATCCAATTGCTGCGATCGGCCAAATAAGTTGCCCGATGTAGATGAAAAACTGTGCCAGGGATCCGACGCTCATTGTCCCTGCAGCAACCCGCCAACCACCTACCAAAAGAACGATCAGCTGCGACGAGCCAACCAACAGCATCATCGAAGGCATAAAGAGTGCCTGCAGTCGTGCCAGCCGCAGGTTGCTCGTAATGTACTGGTTGCTCTGGGTGGTGAAGAGCGATTCTTCATACCCTTCGCGCACGAATGCTCGGATGATGCGTATCCCGGAAAACGCTTCTTGCGCATGACGTACAAGTTCGCTGAACTCTTCCTGCACATGGCGTGAAGCAATGTAGATACGCTTCCCAATGCGATAGGTCGAAAGTGCTACAAACGGCAATGGCAGCAGTGCACACGCAGTTACTAGCGGGTCAAGTGACAGCATGAGCACAAGAACGAATGCAAAAGTCGTCAGTGTATTTGCCGAATACATGATCGCCGGTCCGAGAAATTCGCGGACAGCGGCGATGTCATTTGTTGCGTGCGCCATAAGCACGCCAGTCGGCATGCGGTCGTAGAAGCGTTGGCTTTGGCGTTCGAGCGCAGCCAGGAAGTCACGCCGCAGCTCGTACTCGATCTTGCGTGATGTAACGATGACGGTCTTTCGCGTTGCAAACATGAACATGCCGCTCCCAATTGTCAGTAGCAGTACGGCCGTGATATTGCCGAGCATACTTTCCCACGTTGCAGCTCCGCGTGCGATGGTGTCAACAGTTTGCCCAATGATGCGTGGATAGTACGCCGAGCAAAGGTTAGAAAGTGTGACGAAGATCCCACCGAGTGCGAGCACAACCCACCGCGGAGCTAAGTACTGCTGCGCAAGCCGCTGAAAATTCGTTCGTGTCTGGTTGGTCATCATGCCGGATCTGTGTTAGAGCAACTGTGACGAGCACATACGTTGGGAGCACGGTATGCCATCCGGAGGAAAAACATCACCGCTTGCCAGATGCATTCATGCAACTGTGATATTCGGATCGAGGTACACATCTTGGATCGCATGGAGAAGGGCTACTCCTTCATGCATAGGACGCTGAAATGCCTTGCGTCCTGAAATCAAGCCAGCTCCGCCAGCACGCTTATTGATAACAGCTGTCCAGACTGCTTCGAAAAAGTCGTTTGCGCCGGACGGTCCGCCACTGTTGATGAGGGCGATTTTCCCCATGTAACAGTTTGCAACTTGGTAGCGGCACAAATCAATCGGATGATCGCTGGCGAGCTGCTCGTACATGCGTTTGTCGAATTTGCCATAGCTGACCCCTCCGGTGTTGAGCGCAAGGTACCCGCCGTTGGTGTCTGGTAGCTTCTGCTTGATGATGTCTGCTTGGATTGTTGCACCCAAGTAGTTTGCTTGTCCGGTCAAATCTGCGCTCGTATGGTAGTCTTGCTGGGGAGTTTTGAATCCGCTCGATCGAAGGTAGCACCACAAGACCGTTGCCATTCCGAACTCGTGTGCGAGTGCAAATGCTTGGCTGATTTCTTGAATTTGTCGGGTGCTTTCCGGAGAGCCAAAGTAAATCGTTGCGCCAATGGCTGCTGCCCCCATCTGGTATGCCTGCTCGACGGTGCCGAAAAGAATCTGGTCGTATTTGTTCGGGTAGCTGAGCAGTTCGTTGTGGTTGATCTTGACGATGAACGGTATCTTGTGCGCGTACTTCCGCGAGCAGAGACCAAGAACGCCAAAAGTTGAAGCGACGGCATTGCAGCCTCCTTCGATGGCGAGCTTGACGATGTTTTCAGGGTCGAAGTATGCAGGATTTTTCGCAAACGATGCTCCCGCACTATGCTCGACACCTTGGTCAACCGGTAGAATCGAAAGGTATCCCGTTCCTGCCAGTCGCCCCGTCGAGTACATCCACTGCAGGTTCCGTAGAACGCGATTGGAGCGATCGCTGGCGGCGAAGATTCGGTCAACCCAATCCGGCGATGGTAGAGCGAGCATCTCTTTCGGAATTGTTGTGCACCGATGCTCGAGTAGATACGCTGCCTTATCGCCCAAAATCTCGACGATGCGGTCAGTGCTCATGCGGGATTGACTGTAGATGGTGAAACATTCCGATACTACCAGGCACCCTGCGCATGCAGGATACGTACAGTCTGCACCGAACGCCAAAATACCACTGCAATGAACGCCTGCTCCAGCCCTCCTGCACCATTGGTGCAGGGATAGTTAGCGGATGCGAATAATTGCCAACGGGCTGATGCGCATCGCAGCCAGAACCGGCAGGACCAGTACACCGAGCGTGAGCAGTGCGACTGCAGCGCCGACAGCAGCGAAGTGCCACCAGAGAAACTCCACCGGCAGTCGGTCAATGAAGTACACCGTAGCATCGAGTCGTACCAACCCCATCGTCCGTTGTGCACTTGCAAATCCAGTTGCTATAGCAACACCGATGGCGTAGCCGGCAATGGCAACTGCAAGACCGTATCCGACAACCATTGTAAGCAGGTGCTTGCGCTGAAGTCCCAGCATCCGTAACGTTGCCAACGTCGAACGGCGTTCAACCAGTGCGACGAAAAGTAGCGTTAGAATGTTGAATGCTGCGACGACGCTCAAAATTCCAACGATAATTGGTATGGGACGTTTTTGCATCGCGATCCACGTGAACATCGCAGGGTGGATGTCGCGATAAGAGCGGGCATAGAGCGCCGTGCCGAAAAGTGAATCAATCTGCCGCGCAAGCCACTGGCTCTTCCGTGCATCATCGAGCCACAGGGAAATACCTGTCGGGAGTAGCGCATTTTGAAGGCGATGCAACACGCTCGGTGTAACCAGTACGATGCTTTCATCGAATTGCCGCATTCCGCTTTCATAGATGGCATCAACTCTGATGCGACCAATGACAGGTGTGCTCAACGCGCCGCTAGATCCGCTCGATGCAATCACCACGACAGTATCGCCGCGTCGAACTCCCAGGCGTTCTGCAAGTGGGCGCCCAAGCGCGCAACTCTTTCCAGCGGTCAGCTCAGGGATATTGAGCGCTTGATAGCGACTGCGAACTGCTGGCACATCCGCGTGGAGAAGAGCTGCTTCGACATTGCCGCGATGGCTCAGTAATGCCTCAAGCTCGATGTACGTGCTTGCCAGACGGATCGAAGGATTGAGCCGGGCAAGGTGCTGCCGCCAACGCTCTGAGGACTGCTGCGCAACAGGGGAGAGAAAACGAACGTCCACATGCGAGACAAACAGCGCAACTTTCTCTTGGAGCGTTTGCTCGAAGCCGTCGAGAACAGCCAGTGTCAATAGCAGTGCAGCACTGCTAAGCGCGACACTTCCGAGTGCGACCCCATGTGTGATGGAGAGGAATCGTGTTGCGCGACCGCGAAAAATTCTCCACGCAAGTCGGAGAAGTTGCTGCAGCGTCATTGTCCATCGCTGCGGTAGGAGTAGAAGCCACGACCGCTCTTGCGCCCATGTAACCCAGCGTCCACGTATGCTTGTTGGAGGCGTGTTGGTTGGTAGCGTGGCTCGTAGAAGTACTGCTCGTAGATGGATTTGGTGACCGCCAGGTTCGTATCAACGCCGATAAGATCCATCAGCCGAAACGGCCCCATGCGGAAGCCGGCAGCTTCCATAAGCCGGTCAATTTGTTCAATCGAGGCTGCACGTTCCAGCGCGATTCGCTGCGCTTCGACGTAGTAGTTCCGCGCAACGCGATTGACCAGGAAACCTGGGACATCCTCGACAACGATTGGTGTCTTGCCGAGCTGCTTTGCAAATTCTAGTGCACGCGCGATTGTTGTTCTCTCGGTGCGCAGCGAAGGGATGATCTCGACTAGTTTCATGATGTGCGCAGGATTGAAAAAGTGGATCCCGAGAAATCGCGCTGGATGATCGAGCGATGCCGAAAGCGCATTGATTGCGATTGAGGATGTGTTGGTTGCAACAATTGCATTGGGCGCGACAGTAGTCTCAAGCTGTGCAAAGAGCGCTGCTTTTGCATCGCGATCCTCGATGATGGACTCAATGACAATTGCTGCGTCAGCGTGGATGTGCAGCGAGCTATCAGTCCGAAGAGCAGCGTGGGCACTCTGCGTCTGCTCTGCACTGAGTTTACCTTTCGAGTGCGCAATATCGAGCTGCTCATGGATGAAGTTGCTGGCGGCTGATAACGCAGATTCTTGCTGGTCACTCAACGTGACACGAAACCCGCTTGCAAGGCAAGCAATCGCAATGCCACGCCCCATCGTACCAGCGCCGACAATTCCGATGTGCTGGGAATCCATCATCCGATATGCAGTGATGTGAAACACCGACTCGAGGTGTTAGGAGATGACACCATAGCGACGCCCAACCGTTGCGAATGCTTCGAGAGCGCGGTCGAGGTGCTCTTGCGTGTGAGCTGCCGACAGCTGAACCCGGATGCGTGCCTGTCCTTTCGGCACAACGGGGTAGAAAAATCCAACGACGTAGATGCCTTCCTCGAGCATGCTCCGGGCAAAGTCTTGAGAGAGCTTTGCGTCGTAGAGCATAATCGGAACGATTGGATGGTTGCCAGGTTTGACATCGAAACCGAGCGCTACCATCTGCGAACGGAAGTACTGCGTGTTGCGTTCGAGGCGATCGCGCAGTTCCGTCGTTGAAGAAAGCAGCTCGAAGACCGCGATGCTGGCACCAACGATACTCGGTGGTAGTGAATTTGAAAACAGGTACGGACGCGATCGTTGGCGGAGCATCTCGATGATCTCTTTTCGTCCGGTAGTAAAGCCGCCGATGCCGCCTCCAAGTGCTTTCCCGAGTGTGCCGGTGATAATGTCCACGCGGCCAGTGACGTTGCAGTATTCGACGACGCCTCTCCCCGTAGCGCCCATGAATCCCATCGAATGGCATTCGTCAACCATCACAAGTGCTTCGTAGCGTTCAGCAAGATCGCAGATTTGATCGAGCGGCGCGATGGTGCCATCCATCGAGAAGACTGCATCGGTTGCGATGACGATGGTTCGGGCGCCATCAGTTCGGGCTTGCCGGAGCATTTCCTCCAGGTTGCTCATGTCACAGCTTTTGTAACGGTAACGTTTGGCCTTGCATAGGCGAATCCCATCAATGATCGAGGCGTGGTTGAGTTCATCGCTCACGATTGCATCGGCTTCATTGAAGAGCGGCTCAAAGACACCGCCATTTGCATCGAAGCATGCAGCGTAGAGGATGCTGTCGTCAGTTCTGCAAAACTCTGCGATTATGCGTTCGAGCTTTTTGTGAAGGTCCTGGGTCCCACAGATGAAACGGACACTCGACATCCCGAAGCCATGCGAATCCATCGCTGCTTTGGCAGCTTCGATGACGCGTGGGTGCGAAGAAAGGCCGAGGTAATTGTTTGCGCAGAAGTTGAGGACGGGGCGGTCTATTCCTTCGACGCGTATTTCTGGTCCTTGCGGGGATGTGATAATCCGCTCATCTTTGTAGAGCCCTGACTGGCGGAGGGAGTCCAGCTCAGCCCGAAGAGATTCTGCGAATGCTGCTGAGAACATCGCTGTCGTGCGAAAAGTGGCACATTCGTGTGTCAGCTACAAAAGTACCACGCTGGCGCCCGCAATGCTTTATGCGCTGCGGCTGGCGATGATTCCACCAGCGACGACATCATCGCCATCGTAGAGCACCACCGATTGGCCAGGTGTGATCGCCCGGCGAGGAGTTTGGAATTCGACGTGGAGAACGCCATCGTCTGCTATCCAACCCCGAGCAGGTGCGCCATCGTCTTTGTAGCGAATTTTTGCTAGAAATTCCCTTGGCTCTGCGATGTCGGGGTACTTGATGCAGTTGACCGCCTCTGCAGTGAGTTTGCGGTGGTAGAGCTGGTCTTCGGTGCCAACGACAACTGCATTCTCCTCCGGTAGGATGTCGAGTACGTATAGTGGCTCAGGGAATGCAACGCCCAGTCCCCGGCGTTGACCGATTGTGTAGAATGGATAGCCACGGTGCTCACCGAGAACGCGATCCTCGTAGAGGATGGGTCCTGCGGTATTGCGGCTTTCTGGGACTGTTTCTGCGATGAATCGAGCGTAGTCATTATCAGGCACAAAGCAGAGTTCGTAGGACTCGTGCTTGTGTGCTACGGCAATGCCCTGCGCTTCGAGATATGCACGTGTTTCTTCCTTTGTCCATTCGGC
>BEHW01000065.1 GCA_002898675.1 bacterium HR20 | reverse complement strand
CACAAATCCGGGCGAGCCACCAGGCCCGCTGGAACGTATCGTCTCCGGCGGTGAAGCATCGCGTGTGATGCTCGCACTCAAAACGATCCTTGCCAAAAGCGACCGACTCCCCATTTTGATTTTCGACGAAATAGATACGGGCATCAGCGGGCGCATTGCGCATCGTGTCGGTGTCGCTCTCGAAGAGCTCGGTGCATACCACCAAGTCATCGCAATCACACACAATCCACAGATTGCCGCGCGCGGTCAGACGCACATCGTCGTCGAAAAATTCAGTGATGGCAAGCGAACAACTGTCAGTGCTCGCAAGGTCAGCGGCGCTGCACGCATTGAGGAAATCGCCAAACTCATCGCGGGCGAAAACATCTCCGATGGTGCGCGGAAAACTGCACGCGAACTGCTCGAGGATAGTTCCACTGCTGCCATCTCCTCATGATGCTGCTCGATATTCGATCCCTTTCGAAAACATATCCCAATGGAACGCAGGCGCTCAAATCGGTAAGCTTCACCGTCGAACGTGGCGAATTTGTCGCGGTCATCGGATTGAGTGGTTCGGGGAAATCCACGCTTCTTCGGTGTATCAATCGCTTGATTGAGCCGAGCAGCGGGACGATTCTCTTCGACGGGCAGGATGTTACGCACATCAAGGGCGAAGCACTGCGCCATTACCGCCAGCGAATCGGGATGATTTTCCAGCAGTTCAATCTTATTGGGCAGGCGTCGGTGCTCAAGAACGTGCTCATGGGTGCGCTCGGCTCGGTAAGCACGATAGATTCGATTCTGGGGCGCTTTCCACAATCACTGCACGAGATGGCGCTGCGAAACCTGCAAATCGTCGGCATCGCCGATAAAGCCTCAGAGCGGGCTGATTCTCTCTCGGGTGGCCAGCAGCAGCGTGTTGCCATAGCGCGTGCACTCATGCAAGAACCGCAGCTCTTGCTCGCTGACGAGCCAGTTGCATCGCTCGATCCGGCTACATCGCATAGCGTGATGCGGTACCTCGGGTACATCAATCGTCAACTCGGCACAACGATCATCTGTAACCTACATTTCTTGAGCCTTGTGCGAGAGTATGCCTCTCGCGCGATCGCACTCCGAAATGGTGAAATTGTCTTCGATGGCTCGCCGAGCGAAATCACCGAAGAGTGGTTCCGCCACATCTACGGTGAGGATGCTGTCGAGGTCGAAATTCGCTAACTCAGACGAACAACACTACCGAAAACATCGAGCCATGAAGCAACGTATCGCAGGGTTCCTCTTCGATTGGCTTGTGGGAGCATACCTTGCAGTGATGCTCCATCGGATTGTTTGGCAAGAACTTCTCCTTGGTGTCGATAGTGCGCTATCGAGCGCTCCAAGCAACAGTGGAGCAGTCATCGCGGGAATTCCCGTCTGGCTGGTGTACGGTGCAGTCGGGCTGGTGCTTGCAATTGCGGCGAGTATTTCAAAAGTGTCTATTGCACTGCTTGTGCAGGGGAAGCTCGAACGCACGATGTGGCAGCGCACCGCAGCACTTCACATTGCATCGCTCCTTCTATCCTTGACCTTCATCACGGGCTGGGTAGTTACGAAGATTTCACTTGTGGACATGTTCAGCGGGGAGCGACTCCGTGCTGCGGGCCGAATCTTTTCGAATTTGCTCCAACCGGAATTTGCAATTCTTCCGCAGGCGCTCAGCGCAATTGTCGAAACGGTGTATCTGGCCTTCATGGCAACAGTGCTCGCACTCCCTGCATCGTTCGTGCTTGCGTTCTTGTCCGCGCGCAACTTGATGCGGGGGAATGTGTGGACACGTGCAACGTACACCTTCCTTCGAGCACTGACGAATTTCACCCGTTCCATCGAACCGCTCGTGTGGGCAGTGATTTTTACCGTTTGGGTCAAAGTAGGCCCGTTTCCAGGCATGCTCGCCTTGATGGTGCACACAATTTCCTCGCTTGCCAAGCAATACTCCGAGCAGATCGAGGACATTGATCCTGGCCCAATGGAAGCAATTGCTTCGACCGGTGCCCGGCCGTTGCAGATCGTTTGGTTCGGGGTCGTGCCGCAAGTGTTTATTCCGTTCCTGTCGTTTACGATTTATCGCTGGGACATCAACGTGCGGATGGCAACAGTCATCGGACTCGTTGGAGGTGGTGGAATCGGGACGATGCTCAATCAGTACCAGATGCTCGCCCAATGGCGCGAAGTGGGCCTGATTGTCCTGGTCATCGCACTTGTCGTGTGGGCGATGGATTACATTTCGGCACGGATCCGGGAGGCACTGGCGTGATGACGGCTGCCATCTACCGTTGCGCAATCCTCCACTGTCGCAATCGCCAGACGGTAGAGTTTTTCTCCGATGGTGGGCTTGTCGTGGAAGGGGGGCGAATTCGTGCGTGCGATGATTTTGCATGCATCGAGCCGCTCTTCCATGGCTTGCCTGTTGTTGATTGGCGTGGGAGCGTGCTCATCCCAGGGTTAGTGGATACCCACGCGCACTTGCCGCAGCTTTCCGCAATCGGAGCCGAACGGGCTGATCTGCTCGATTGGCTGCAGCAGGTGATTTTCCCCCTCGAGGCACGATTTCGAGATACTGCATTTGCAGAGCGCATTGCGGAGGCGTTCTTGCGGCGCGCACTGGCTTCCGTTACCACACTTATTGCAGTGTACGGGCCGCAATACGAGGAAGCAACCGATGCATGCTTTCGTGTTGCCGCGCAGTTTGGGATACGCGCGGTGATGGGAATGACGCTCATGGACTCCAATGCGCCCGCCGAGCTGCTTTCGGAGCCATCGGCGTTGATCGCTGCGTGCAAGCGGCTCATCAACCGGTGGCACGGGGCAAACGAGGGCCGGCTTTTCTACGCGCTTACACCACGCTTTGCAGGGAGCTGTTCCAGAGAGCTGCTCAAGCAATGCGGTCAGCTTGCGGCTGAATGTCCAGTGCATGTCCAAACCCACCTTGCTGAATCGCCTGGGGAGCTCGCGTGGATTGCATCGCTCTTCCCAGAGCATCCCAACTACACGAGTATCTACGATCGTGCCGGTCTTCTAACGGAGCGAACGATCTTGGCGCATTGCATTTATTTGGAGCCAACTGAACTTGCACGCATCCAGGAGCAAGGGTCAGCAATTGCACACTGTCCGGCATCGAACATTTATCTCCGGAGTGGCATCATGCCACTGAGTGACTACCTAAAGTTGCCCGTCAAGATCGGCTTGGGTACCGACATTGGCGCAGGCTACCACACAAGCATCCTCGATGAAGCACGCTATGCGCGCGAAGTCGCCAAAGTTCGCCAGATGATCCATCGTTCAGGGTCGGTTCCTTCACTTGCGGAAGCGTTCTACCTTGCAACGCTCGGTGGTGCTGAAGCACTGGGATTTGCTGATATGCTCGGCAATTTCTCAGAAGGGAAGGAAGCAGATTTTGTTCGTATCGCCATCGAACCCTATCGGACCATAGACACAGCAGAGCACGCCCTCGAGTATGTGCTCTACGCTGGTACCCAGAATGTCACTGCCACAGTCATTGCTGGCGTTGAAGTTTGGCAATTGCAGTAGCACCGAACATGGAGGCGACGACCATCTCTCTGATTCAGAAAGAGGCTCAACGCTGGGCTGATGCGCAAACGCTCCCGCAAGAAATTGTCGAGTTACTCTACGGTGAAGGTGCATTCAAGCTCTTTCTGCCTTTCCACTTTGGTGGGAAGGAATATTCGCTCGAGCAGGCAGCAGCGCTCTATGCTGATATCGCTGCAGCTGATGGTAGTGTTGGATGGCTTGTGCAGATTGGCGCTGGGGGAGGATACTTTCTCCCTTCGTTCGTGCCGGAGGTAGCCGAGCGCATCTTCGCTCCGCGCGAAGCTGTGATCGCAGGCTCAGGATACCCGACCGGCATTGCGCGGAAGGTACCCGGCGGATACCGTGTTACAGGCTCATGGAAATATGCCAGCGGCGCCCAGTACGCTACAACATTTACCGCAAACGCGCAGGTAGAAGATGGGGGCGGGATTCGCGCATTCGCATTCGAGCGCAATCAAGTAGAACTGATCGCGGACTGGGATGCAATGGGAATGCGCGCAACGTCAAGCTGGTCGTTCAGAGTAGAAGATGCTTTTGTGCCCGAGCAGTTGAGTTTTGTCGTAGGGGAAAAGGTGTGGGAGCCGGGCGTTGCAGTCTATAACGTGCCGTTTCTTCTCTTTGCGATTGTGTCGTTCGGAGCAGTTGTCATCGGGCTTGCACGTGCGTTTTTCGAAGAAGCGACCCAGGCTCTATCCGCGACCGGTGCACGAGAACGTCTTGGTCGGCTTGGAGCTTTACAGGCGATGGCGCTCGATGCTGAACGCGAGTTCTTCGAACATGTGCGTCAAATCGAGCAGCCAACAACCGAGGTAAGCTGGAACCTGCAGAGTGTGCGTATGCACGAGGGCGGCACTACACACGATTCTACACACCATGCGCAAGATCCTACACGTCAAGAACAGGTTCGCGACAAACTCCTCGTGCTTATCCAGCGGATCTACGATCGAATTTGGGAAGCGATGCCATGGTGTGGAATGCACGTTGTACGCGACAGCTCGCGGCTGAGCCGCATTGTGCGGGATTCCCTTGTCGTTCGACAGCACGAATTACTTCGCCCTGCGATGGTGGAGGTGCCGGGAGTCGAACCCGGGTCCGGAGCACCAGTCGCGTAGCATCTCCATGCTCAGTTGCCCGTTGAGTTGCTTCGCGTCGGCGGAGGCGGAGCAACACGCGCCGCCAACGCTATCGTTCGGAATTACCGCTCGCACAGAGGAACGATACCCCGTGCAAGCAGGCCATCAGGTGTTCGATGCTGCGATCGCACGCGTGATGGCGCACGTGCGGGCAGCAGGGAGCGGAGCTATGCTCGACGCATCCCAGCAACGGTGCCTAGTTTAGGCAGCCATTGCGTAGCTGTATGAGTTGGCATTTTGCCATCGCTGGTTGTATTTACGAGCAGCACCAGCAAGCTCGGCATGCAGCTACGACGGCTGTCGTACTCCGTCGAAACCGTGTCACCCCCAATGGTAGGCAGAAAGACGCACTGGGCGTGCGTTCTATTGCTCATGCGCGCAAACGCTGGGTATGGATGGGGTGTTGCTGCTCGACTGCGTTGAACAGCATGGGTACGCTTTTCAGATGCGCCAAGCCGCTTCCCTACGGCCGACCATCGCTTGGAAGCGCTTCGACGCCCGCTGCTTGCAGTTCGCGCAGCAATGCTTGGCGCTCGATCTCAAGCTGGCGAATGCGGCGCTCGAGGACGTCCAGCTCTTCGGGAAGCGAGTCAATCTCCATTCGGAGTTTTGCCGCTGCTTCATCAATGAGGTCAATCGCTTTATCCGGCAGAAAGCGATCGGTGATGTAGCGGTGAGAAAGCTGCGCAGCTGCAACTATTGCTGCATCCGTTATGCGGACGCCGTGATGCACTTCGTACCGCTCCTTCAGACCGCGGAGTATCGAGATCGTATCCTCGACCGAAGGCTCATCCACGAACACTTTCTGGAAACGGCGCTCCAGCGCAGGGTCTTTTTCGATGTACTTCTGATACTCATCGAGCGTTGTCGCACCGATGCACCGCAGTTCGCCGCGCGCCAGTGCTGGCTTCAAAATATTTGCTGCATCCATGCTCCCTTGAGCCGCACCAGCACCGATGAGCGTGTGAATCTCGTCAATGAACAGAATGATTTCGCCATTCGAATCTGCAACTTCCTTGACGACCGCTTTCAAACGTTCCTCGAATTGACCGCGGAAACTTGTACCCGCGACGAGCGCACCCATATCAAGCGCAACGATCGTTTTCGTCCGAAGTGGTTCGGGAACGTCACCGCTGACGATTCGCTGTGCGATTCCCTCGACAATCGCTGTCTTTCCAACGCCTGGTTCACCGATGAGCACAGGGTTGTTCTTCGTTCGCCGGGAAAGAACTTGGAGAACGCGTCGGATCTCATCTTCGCGCCCGATGACAGGATCAATCTTGCCTTTGCGCGCCTCGTCGTTGAGGTTGCGCCCATACTTCTGGAGCGCTTGGTAGCGTTCTTCGGGATTCTGGTCTGTGATACGCGTATCCTTGCGGATCTCGCGGATGACCTTCATGACAGCGTCGCGCGTGATGCTCTGATCGAGCAGAATTCGCTGGGCTGAAGATTTCTCGGTAACGAGCGCTAAGAGGAGATGCTCAACGCTGACGTACTCATCTTTCATCTGCTGGGCTTCTCGGAATGCTTGCTGCAGCACACTACTAAGGGAGCTCGATAGGTACGTCTCGCCACCGGAAACTTTGGGAAGACGCTCGATTTCCTCAGCGACCTTTGACTTGATGTATGCAACGTTACCGCCGATCTTCCCGACAATTGTCGGCACAAGCCCTTGCGAATCTTCCATCAGTGCAGCGAGCAGATGGACCGGCTCGAGCGATTGGTTCGACGCTGCAAGCGCTATTTCCTGCGCCCGCTGAAACGCTTCTTGCGACTTAAGTGTCAGCTTGTTGAAATTCATGGAATTGGGGTCAGCAGTGTAACCGTACTTGGTGCAGTGACGAACATCCACGCTACCTTAGCGTTTAGAAACGCTCTTTGAGACGATGTATCGTCTCTTCGTCTGTGAGGTGGAACCGGATAGGGGTGATTGCGATGTAGCCCTGCTCGACGGCAACATCGTCGGCATTCGGATCGCTGTCGAGGTGATTGTAGATTCCGCGGAGCCAGTAGTACGGACGTCCCATCGGATCGAGCCGTTCCTCGTATGCATCATTCCACATGCCTTGCCCTTGCCGGGTAATGCGGACGCCTTTGATTTGCTCTTCTGGCAGTGGGGGAACGTTGACATTGAGAAGGGTCCTCGGAGGAATCCCCAGCTCGTGGTAGCGCTCAACCAAATATGCCGCTGTCTGTGCTGCAACGGAGCAATCTGCATTTTCATCGAATGAGCCAAGCGAAACAGCTATTGCCTGAATACCCAGCAGCATTGCTTCTGTTGCCGCAGAAACCGTCCCCGAGTAGAGGACGTTGATCCCCGTGTTGTAGCCGTGGTTGATGCCGGAGACGACAATGTCCGGCGGGGCTTCCAACAAGCGTGCAATCGCCAGCTTGACACAGTCTGCAGGGGTTCCACTGACGGCGTAGCCGAAGAACTGTCCATCGCGCCAAATGCGTGTTACGCGGAGCGGCTCGCTGACAGTCAACGCATGCCCGACAGCGCTCTGCTGCCGATCTGGGGCAACAACCGTCACAGTTCCGAGCCGTCGCAATGCTGCTGCAAGCGCATAGATTCCGCTGGAGGCAATGCCATCATCGTTTGTCACAAGAATATTCATCGGCGGAGTGCAAAAGTTGGTCAATCATTGGTTGAACGATGTTCACTGCTTGGTCGCCAAAGTGCGGGAGTACAGTGCCGAGCGGCGTTGAATTCCGCAGCCAGGTAATCTGCCGCTTGGCGTAGCGGCGAGTACGTACGATCGTGCGCTCTATTGCGCTCGAACGGTCGAGATGTCCCTGAATCACCATCAATGCTTCTGCGTACCCGATTGTTGTAAAGATTGGCAGCGATCGGTCGTAGCCGTGGCTGAGAAGATGCTGCGTCTCCTCCACAAGCCCAGCTTCCCACATTCGATGGACGCGCTGGGCAATTCGCGCGTAGAGTGCTGAGCGTTCTGGCAAGAGTGTAATGCGCACGATACGCATCGGCGGTGGCTGATGGCGCAAGGTGCTCTGTGCGAGGCTCAACGGGATACCGTACGCGTAGTAGAACTCCAGCGCACGAAGGATACGTCGGGGATTTTGGTCAGAATAGCGTGCAGCAGAGACTGGGTCCAGCCGTTCAAGCTCTGCATAGAGCGCTTGGCGTCCCTCGCGGGCAAGACGCTCGGCAAGCTGCGAGCGAATCGCAGGCGAGATTCTCCCTGACTCCTCAAACAGACCTTCTGTGATCGCGCGGACATAGAGCCCGCTCCCACCGACGATGATTGGCACCTTTCCACGCGCGGCAATCTCGCCGATCCACTCCCAGGCCCAGCGAGCAAATTGCCCTGCAGAGATACTCTGGTCGGGCGTGCAGAGATCAATGCCGTAGTAGCGATAGCGTTTGCGCTCGGCTTCGGTCGGCTTCGCTGTACCGATATCAAGTCCACAGTACACTTGCCGCGAATCGGCTGAGATAATCTCCAGTGGGAATACATCTGCCAATCCATGGGCAAGAGCCGTCTTGCCCGATGCAGTGGGACCTTGCAGCACAAGTACCAACGGGACACTGGCAGCATGCTTGGCAGTTCGATCAGTCATTGCGATCCGTTGCTGTTGGTGCAGACGGTCGGCTTTCCTGCTCCGAAGGGCGAACAAATGGCACAAAACGGAACCGCTGCGATGAGGCATAGACGTCAAATTCATTTTCGCTCATCCGCGTGACCAGGTACATGCTTTGGTCTTTCTCACCGACGGGAACAACCATTTTCCCTCCTGCTACAAGCTGGCGTGCCAGCGTCATTGGGATTTCTGGCGCCGCTGCTGTTACGATAATCCGATCGTACGGTGCAGCATCGGGATACCCTGACCAACCATCACCGACGATGAGCGTAGGTCGAAAGCCGAGCGATTCCAGCACCCGACGCGCACGATCAGCAAGCTCTGGGACTAGTTCCACGCTCCACACCCTCGCGCCCAGTGCACAGAGAATCGCAGTCTGGTAGCCACTCCCTGTGCCAATTTCGAGAACGCAATTGCCCGGCTGTACATCGAGCAGCTGTGTCATATAGGCAACCGTGTAGGGCTGAGAGATCGTTTGCCCATGACCAATCGGGAGCGACGTATCCTCATAGGCGCGAGCTTGCAACGATTCCGGCACAAAGCGCTCCCGTGGAACCGCTTCGAGCACAGCAAGAATGCGTGGATGGATTCCGCGTTGCCGGAGTGATGCAAGAAGCTGACGCTTCGATTCTTCGAGAACGTACCGATGGCTCATTGACTTGAAGCGATGATGCATACGAAAATCGGAATTACTGCATATCATCGTTGCTGCAACGCGTTCGTCGAGCCCAAGGTGCACGCTATATTGCAGCGCGTCGAATGATTTGGAGGACATGCACCGATGGCAGCTGTGGAGAAAGCGGTAATCATGGCTGGTGGATTCGGCACTCGACTCCGCCCACTGACGATGGAAATCCCAAAGCCAATGGTGCCACTGGCGGGCAAGCCGATGATGGAGCATATCGTCCGACTGCTTGTGCGGCATGGGATGCGACGTATGCTTGCAGTGCTCTATTTCCACCCCGACGCAATCACAAGCTACTTCGGCGATGGAAGCCGTTGGGACGTAACGATGGAATATGTCCGAGCAGCCGCCGATTACGGAACCGCCGGCAGCATCAAGAATGCCGAAGCCTACCTCCGCTCAGGGAGATTTCTCATCATCAGCGGCGATGTGCTCACGGACTTCGACCTTTCAGCGGCAATAGCCTTCCACTGCGAAAAGAACGCCGACGCAACGATCGTGCTCACACGGACATCGAATCCTCTCCAGTACGGCATTGTTATCGCCGATTCGGACGGTCGAATCCGCCGGTTCCTCGAAAAACCAAGCTGGGGCGAAGTCTTCAGCGATACCATCAACACCGGAATCTACATCCTCGAACCGCGCGTTTTAGAGTTGATCCCCCCAGCTCGAGAGTTCGATTTTAGCAAGGACCTCTTCCCAATGATGCTCGAACGCGGCGATGCACTCTACGGCTACATCGCCAACGGATACTGGCGCGACATTGGGAATCTTTCGGAGTACCAACAAGCACACTACGACGTCCTCGCTGGGAATGTCCGCATTGAAATTCCTGGCTCCCGTCGCGGGAATGTGTGGATTGGCGATGGCTCGACGATTGACCCCAGCGTCGAATGCCGCGGGACCGTCATCATTGGAAATGGGGTGCAGATTGCCAGGAACGCCGTGCTCGATAGCTGCGTCATCGGAAACGATTGCCAGATTGGTGCAGGGGCAGTCATCGCTCGGTCGGTGCTCTGGGATGGAGTCCGCATAGGAGTTGCATCCCACATCGAAGGCGCTGTGCTGGCTTCGAATGTTCAGCTTGGTGAGCGCGTGGCTGTCGAAGAGAATGTCTTTGTCGCCGAAGGGTGTTCGATTGGGGACGGGGCTGTGCTCGGTCCCAACATCAAACTGTGGCCACGCAAGCACGTCGAGCCGCACTCTATCGTTGTCCGTTCGATGATCCACGAAGAAAAATGGTCGCGCGAGCTTTTCACCGATGCACGTATCACCGGCGCATCGAACGTTGAGATGAATCCAGAATTCGCTGCGCGACTTGGGACAGCCATTGGCACCGCACTCCCGATTGGCGCTACTGTAGTCGCCTCGCGCGACCCGGACCCCACGTCGCGGATGATCAAGCGTGCGTTGGTGGCAGGCTTGCTTTCCGCAGGGGTTTCGGTCGAGGACTTGCAAATGACGCCAATTCCCCAAACGCGTCTTGCGACACGGAGTCGAAGTGTTGCTGCGGGATTCCACGTCCGCCGCTCTTTCCGCAACCCGACGATGACCGATATCGTAATCATCGGCAACGATGGGCGCGATCTGCCGACAGAACTTGCCAAGAAAATCGAGCGCTACTTCTTCGGCGAGGATATTCGCCGGGTGCCATATGAGCGCGTCGGTCAGCTTCGCTACCCAGAGCGGCAGAACGAAACTTATGTTGCTGATTACTTGCGTGCACTCGATGTCGAACGCATCGCTCAACGCCGCTTCCGCATTTTGATTGACTACAGCTTCGGTATGGCGGTGAGTATCTTCCCGAGCATTCTCGGCAGACTCGGCACAACCGCACTTGCACTCAACAGCTACATTGACCCATTCCGAGCCTCTACGACCGCTGCTGACGAAGAAAACCGACGCGAAATCTCTGGTATCATGCGCTCGCTCGGCTACGAAATCGGCTTCAAAATTGACCCCGGTGCCGAGCGAATTGCGTTGGTAGATGAGCGCGGCTACTGGTTCTCTTCCATGCGGTTGCTGACGATCATCACCAAACTGTTTCTCGAAAGCAACCGCGAGCATCTGCCATTCGCCATCGCCGTTCCAGTCGAGGCAACAAGCGAAGTGGACATCATCGCTGCCGAATACGGTGCAGAAGTCCTCCGCACGAAAAATTCGCACACTGCCATGATGGAAGCAACACGCGATGAGCGGATCCGGTTTGTTGGCGGGACGCGTGGCGGGTTCATCTTCCCCGAATACAGCGTTGCAACCGATGGGCTATACACGATCGGGAAGGTCCTCGAAATGCTCGCTCGCACGGGGTTCTCGCTTGCCGAACTCGACAGCGAGCTTCCCAAACGGCATCAATCGCGCCTGAGCGTGCGTTGCCCGTGGGATAAAAAGGGCACCGTTATGCGGCATGCGATCGAATGGAGTAGTGCATACGACCGCCAGCTTATTGACGGCGTCAAGGTATTTCTGCCCGATGGCAGAAGCGTACTGCTTGTGCCTTCGAGGGAGCACGCTGCGTTCTCGATCGTCGCTGAAGCAGATAGCCCGGACGATGCCGAACATCTTGCCGAGGAAGTAGCGGCACTGGTCGCGCAGTGGGGAAGTACCGTGCAGAGCTAATCAGTGCTCGAGAATTGGCGCTAATTTTGCACTCTTCGAAGCCGCCAAGATCAGGCTGCGCGTCCGGATGCTCTTTAGCAGCCAATGCCCTGCTCGTTGCCTAAACACAATTGGAAGCTTGTCCCATGAAGATCGCCGATGTTCTCTCGCCCACAAAGATTCAGCTGCGCATTCCGGTCACCAGCAAGCGAGAGCTCCTGGACCGACTGCTGGCAATCGTTGATGCTGAAGGTGAGCTGCTCGACTCCGAACGCGCGCGTCAAGCAGTCTTCGAGCGGGAAGAACGCCTCTCGACGGGCATTGGATACGGCATTGCGATTCCGCATGCAAAAACAGATGCTGTCGCCCGCGCAACTGCAGCACTTGTCACCTGCGCCCAACCTGTCGAGTACGACTCGCTCGACGGCAAACCCGTTGACATCGCAATCTTGATCCTGGGCCGCTCCGGTGATGTGCGAACGCATCTTCAACTGCTCGGAAAAATTTCTCGCCTGGTCAGCTCGGAGCAATCACGCGAGCTGTTCCGGCATACACTGCTCCAAGCACGGACGCCCAACGCCGTTTACGAATACTTCCAGCAATTGCCCGACAGCAACAATGCCGACTAACGAACGCATCCAAACGGTTCGAGGCACAAAAGACATCTTGCCAAGTGAAATCGAGCGCTGGCACCACATCGAGTCCGTCATTCGGCAGTGGATGGAGCGCTACGGCTACGCAGAGATT